>JBGTFJ010000270.1:0-6690 GCA_041747355.1 Burkholderiales bacterium | reverse complement strand
GACCATCGCTACAGTAGCAGCGGCCGCCGCCGCTGTCGCATTTTCCAGGAGACCGCAGCGGCTCTGCCGCATCATCATGAAAAGGTCCCGCCCGCCCCGCCGTTCCAAAGCTTCGGCTGAAACCGGTCAGTTGTCTCGCCTCGCCAGCGGTCTTGCGTCGTCAGCCAGCCGCGCCGAGGATGTTTATTGGGAAACCCGTCTCGAAGCGCTGATCGATGATCTCCTCAAAGCAGGCGCGGACGAAACCATCGACGCCGCGCTTGACCAGCTTTATGAAACCAACCTGCACGCCTACGACGAACTCGCCGAGAGCATCGAAGCGGGCTCTGAATCGCTGCGCGGTTCTGGCGACGCGATTCTGCTCGTGGCAATCCCTTTGCTTGCCTGGTCGCGCGCTGCGATTCCGGCAGGGCCTATCGCAGCCGGCGTGCTGGCCGAACTGCGCGCGCAGTTGCATGGCCACATACTGGCGAAAGACGCGCGACTCGCGCTGGCCGATTTCCTGTTCAGTCCGGATCAATTGCCGCGCGGCTACGCCAAAACATTCAAGCTGACCAGCCGGTTTTCGGAAGCCGCGCGCACCGGCCGCGATTTGCATCTCGAGTCCAAACGTTTGCCCAAGTCGGCCGACTTCCTTGCCGATGCGCGCTACATCATCGCCGGCGTCGCGGCCGGGCACGGCGAGCCGTTATTTCGCTGGCAGGAAGAACAGCAGACGCGCGATGACGCGCTCGATCAGTGGAAGGCGCAAGGCACCCCGTGCATCGCCGCACTTCTCGCCGGCTGCGCGTACGAGCTGCTATTGCCAGACGCGTATTACGCCGCCGGCCGCAACGCCGAGCGCGAGGCGCGGCCATTTTCGGTGCGCGCCGCGATCACGCTGCTGGAATCGGGGCTGCACGCCAAACCCGAAAGCATCGGCGTCGTGATCGCCCCGTTTTACGAAGAGCGCCTTGAGGAATATCGGATCGCGTTCGTGGTTGAAGGCGATATCGTTTATGGCGTGGTCTGGCCGCTGCTCGGCGCGGAGGATGACAACAGCGATTGCGTCGCCGAAATCGAAGCCCTGCTCCGCGAGCGTGGGGTTGTCCATACCCTGGTTCTGGACGAACGACTGCCGCTCGAATACTGTGAAGACTGCGGCGCGCCGCTGTTTGCCAATGCCGAAGGGGAACCCGTGCACGCCGAATGGCCCGAGGACAACATTTCGAGTTCGCATCTGCATTGAAATCGCCTCTTTGAAATCCGTGAGGCCAAATCGCGGCTTTAAAATCGTGTGTGACGGTTCTAAACTAGTGTACTGAAAATCGCGGAGTATCCGGGCAACGATGAACGAGCCGTTGCATGAGCCTGAGCTGGGTCGTCTCACCCTGGACGATGACCTCCGGCGCCGGTTGGCCGAGCGCAGCGCCGAACTCGCCGAAGCCGAACGCAAGCTCGAGCAGGAAACGGTCCGGCATCTCGAAACCGAACAGGCGCTGCTCGAATCGAACGCGCGCCTCAAGCTCGCTGAAGCGCGGGCGCGGGCCGAAGCGGAACAGATCGCGCTGCACAGGAACGCGCTCCTCGAACTCGCACAGCTCGACGAAACCCATTTCGAGGCGGCGCTGAAGGAAATACTGCGCGCCGACGCCGAAGCGCTCGATGTCGAGCGCGTCAGCTATTGGAGCATTTCCGGCGCATCGCTCCATAGCGAGCGCGAAATGCTGTATCTCAAGAGCCGCGGCATTATCGAGCGTGACGCGAGCGCGCTTACGCTCGACGCCGCGCGCTACCCGCGCTACTTCGCGGCGCTCGCAACTCACGAGCCTATCGTCGCGCAGCACGCGCAAACCGATCCGGCCACGTCGGAATTCACGGCCAGCTTTCTCGATCCGCTCGCTATCTCTTCACTGCTCGATGTCGCCGTCTGGTCGCGCGGCAGGATCGCCGGCGTGCTATGCCATGCGCACGTGGGGCCAGCGCGGGAATGGAGCGCCGGGGAAGTCAAATTCGCGACCTCGATCGCCAACAACATTTCACTCGCGCTCGAAGCGGCGCACCGGCACGAGCTCGCGACCGCGCTGCGCCGCTCGGAGGAGGAATACCGGCTCGTGGTCGAACACGCCGGCGAAGGCATATTCGTAACCCAGGAGCGGCGTATGTGCTTCGCCAACCCGCGCGCCGCCGAGCTGTTCGGTCTGAACGCCGACCCGGTGCCGCCGCGACCGCTCGAAGAGCTGATACACCCCGACGACCGCGCGCGCGTGCTCGGCAATTACGAAAAGCGCGTGAAACGCGAGCTCGTCGAAAACAACTACACCTTCCGCACCCGCGAAGTGGATGGCGAGTCGCGTTCGCTGCAGATCAACGCCGTCGCGATAGATTGGCAAGGGCGTCCGGCAACCCTGAGCTTCGTGACCGATGTGACCGAGCGCGTGCGCCTGACCGAGGAATTGCGCGCAAACCTGGCCGAGCGGGAAGCGATACTGGAAACCACGGTGGTCGGGCTTGTCTCCGTCCAGTTCGGCATCGTCCGCTGGATCAACACGATTCTTGAAACTCAATTATTGGGTTACGCGAAAGGTGAGTTGGTCGGGCAGAGAGCCGAGCGGTTCTTCACCTCCCACGAGGTGTGGAAGCGTTGCCTGCAGGAGGGAGTGCCACTGCTCGAAGGCGGCAACCGTTATCGCACCGAGTTCCAGGCGAAACGCAAGGATGGTTCGCTGTTCTGGTGCGAATTCGTAGGCCGCGGACTCGATGCGAGCAATATCGACAAGGGTTCGATCTGGGCGCTGACCGATATCAGCGAGCGCATGAAGCTGCAGCAGGATTTGCAAAAGACGCTGACCGAGCGCGAAGCGATCTTGCAAAGCACGCTGGTCGGCATTACGTTCACGATCGACCGCCACCACATCTGGGTCAATCAGAAATTCGCCGACATGCTCGGCTACCGGCCCGACGAATTGATAGGACAGCAGAGCCTGATTCATTTCCCGTCGCGGGAGAGTTTCGAGGCATTCGGCGCCGTCGCCTACCCGGAGCTCGAGCGCGGCGCCTCGTACGCGGCGGAATGCCAGATGAAACAGAAAGACGGCAGCCTGATCTGGTGCCACGTTTACGGCAGTTGCGTAACGCCGGGAAAGCCCGCTTCGGGCTCGATCTGGACGTTCATCGACATTACCGAACTGAAACGCGCGCTCGAGAAAGAAAAGGATCTCGGCGAGCTGAAATCACGTTTCGTTTCGATGACCTCGCACGAATTTCGCACGCCGCTCGCGACGATTTTATCGGCGGCTGAACTGCTCGAAAATTACGGCCCGCGTTTGCCGGAGTCGGAAAAGTCGGAACTGATGGCGATGATCAAAGGCTCGGTCAAGCACATGACGCACATGCTTGAACAGGTACTGCTGATCGGCAAGGCCGAAGCGGGCAAGCTCGAGTTCAATCCCGAACCGGTCGATTTGAGCGAGTTTTGCCGCAAGCTGATGGGCGAGCTGACGCAAGCGGGAAATGGCGAACATCGGCTGGTTTTCAGTCGCGAGCCATCCTGCCAGCGGCATGCCGTCGACTCGAAATTACTTCGTCATATCCTGACCAATCTGCTCAGCAACGCGATGAAATATTCGCCGGCGGGCAGCGAAGTCGGGCTGAACGTCGGTTGCGCGAACGGCTATGCGCGCCTCACCATCAACGACCACGGTATCGGCATCGCGCCCGAAGACCAGCCGCATTTGTTCGATTCTTTTCATCGCGGCAGAAATGTCTCGAATATTTCGGGAACCGGACTGGGGCTTGCGATCGTGAAAAAGGCCGTGATCCTGCATGGCGGCAGCATAGAGTTCCAAAGCGAATTGAATCGCGGCACGACGTTCGTCGTCAGCTTGCCGGCGCCGGAGGTATAGCGCTCCGATAATCATTGCGAGGAGCGGGACGCGACGAAGAAATCTCGCCCTGTTGAGTTGCACAGAAAACAGATCGCCACGCCAAGCGCGCGATGATGGTCATGTTTGAGGGCTGGATTTGGGCTCATCGCGCTACGCGCGCCGTCCGGAATGACAAGGTAAATGCGACACGTCGCATAATCAGATTGTGAAACGCATCCTCATCATCGAAGACCAGGAAAACCTGCGGCGGCTGCTCGCGCGCATGCTGACGCTCGAAGGATACGACATCATCGCCGCCGAAAAGGGAACAGTCGGGATCGACCTCGCGCGACAACACCAACCGGACCTCGTGTTCTGCGATCTGCGCATGCCCGAACTCGACGGCTACGGCGTGCTCGCCGCTTTGCGCGCCGATCCGGTCACCGCAAACATTCCCCTGGTCTTCGTCACCGCCAGCGCCGATCAGTCGGCGCGGCAACTCGGCCTGGAACGCGGCGCAGCGGCATATCTGACCAAGCCCTTCAATCGCGAAGAAATCCTCGAAGTTGTGCAGCGCTGCTCACCCGAACCGGAATGAACCAAAACTTCGAAAACGCGCGCATTCTGATCGTCGACGACGACCCGGCGCTCTTGAAGCTGCTCGGCATGTTGCTGAAGCTGGAAGGCTACGCCGTCGATGCGGCCGAAAGCGGCGAGCGTGCACTGTCTCTGCTCGCGGCGGCGCCCCCGCGGCTCATCATCACCGATCTGAAAATGAGCGGCATGGATGGGCTCGCGCTGTTCGACGCCGTGCACCGCCTGCACCCGGCGTTGCCGGTCATCATCCTGACCGCGCACGGCACCATACCCGATGCGGTCGGCGCGACGCGCAAAGGCGTGTTCGGCTATTTGAGCAAACCTTTCGAAGCGCAGACGCTGCTCGCCGAAGTGCAAAAAGCGCTGCAACTCGGCGCCTCGGCGTTCGAGCCCGACGAGGCGTGGAAAAAAGCGATCGTCACGCACAGTCCGGCGATGGAGGCCGTGCTCGACGAAGCGCGCCTGATCGCGGCAACCGATGCCAGTGTGCTGATCTGCGGCGAAACCGGCACCGGTAAGGAATTGCTTGCACGCGCGATCCACGATGCGAGTCCGCGTAACGATCGCCCATTCGTCGCGATCAATTGCGGCGCCATTCCCGAGCAACTGCTCGAATCGGAATTGTTCGGCCACGTCAAAGGCGCATTCACCGGCGCGGTGCGCGATCATAAGGGTCTGTTCCAGACTGCGCACGGCGGATCGCTGTTTCTCGACGAGATCGGCGATATGCCGATAGCATTGCAGGTCAAGCTGCTGCGGGTTTTGCAGGAGCGCGAGTTGCGGCCGATCGGCGCCAACCAGACGGTGCGCATCGATGTCCGTGTGATCGCCGCCACGCATCGCGATCTCGAAAGCGAAATCAGCGCGCAGCGCTTTCGCGGGGATTTGTTTTACCGGCTCAACGTCGCGAGCTTCCGGTTGCCGCCACTTGCCGAGCGTCGCGAAGATATCCCCTTGCTGGCAAATCATTTCCTCGCATCGCTGGCGAAGAAGTATCAGCGCAAGGTCAATGGCTTCGCACCGGACGCACTCGAATGTCTGGTCAGGGCGGCGTGGCCGGGCAATGTGCGCCAGCTTTATAACGTCGTGGAAAAAGTCGTCGCGCTCAGCGCAGCGCCGATTGTTCCCGCGACCTTGATCGAGCGTGGGCTGGTGCGCGCAAGCGAGGAGCTGGCATCGCTCGACCAGGCCAAGCTCGACTTCGAGCGCGATTATCTGGTGCGCCTGCTGAAACTCACCAGCGGCAACGTGACCAACGCCGCCAGGTTAGCCCAACGCAATCGCAGCGAATTCTATTCGCTGTTGCATCGCCATCATCTCGAACCGGCGGCGTTCAAGACCAGCAACTCCTGACCCACAGTCCGCGTAGGCTGGGCAAAGCGCAGCGCCACCCAACCCCCATGTTGTGCCTTCACAACGCGCATAAATTCCGCAAGAACAGTCCCTTAGCTCGTCCGGCTGCCGCCGCCGTTGTGCTCCCACAACGGCGTTGACCAGTCGCCCGCATCTCCCGTTTATCTATCCCTTTGATCCGCTTGCAAAACATGCTACCGGCATAACAGTTGCTGCGAGGCCTCGCAAGAGCAATAGCAGGCGACTGGCCCGGAACAAACTTCTACTTCGGAGACGGCGATGAATGCGAAACGACTTTTCTGCAAATGGGGGAAATCGAGGGATGGGGCGGCTCTCGGCAAGCTGGAATGCGTTACTCGGCAGCCGCCTCAATGCCGATGGCAGCGGCAAACCGGCGATGAACCCGAAACAATCGATCGGCAAGGCAGTTGCCCTGGCCGCTTTGGCGCTGGCAGTAAGTTCCGCGCACGCCGTCGAACCCACAGCACTGAGCGCCCAATCGGGAGCGACCGTCTTGCCGGACAAGATCGCGACAGGCGCGAACGAATCGCTGGCGATGATCGTTCCGGCGAAGGGCGTGCAGATCTATGAATGCCGCGCCAGAAAGGATAAAGCCGCGGAATATGAATGGGCATTCGTGGCTCCGCAAGCCGATCTCTTCGACGCGAATGGAAACGCGATCGGCCGGCACTATGCTGGCCCCCATTGGCAAGCGATCGATGGCAGCACGATCCTGGGAACGGTCAAGGAACGCGCCGACGCGCCAAAGGCCGGCGCTATCCCCTGGCTGCTGCTTGCCGCCAGGCCCATTGGCGCGGAAGGCGCCTTCGGCAAAATAACGAGCATACAGCGCGTCAACACCGTGGGCGGCCTGGCGCCGGCGGCGGGTTGCTCT
>JBGTFJ010000269.1:0-4098 GCA_041747355.1 Burkholderiales bacterium | reverse complement strand
TTTGCCGCAGCGGCAAGGAGATTCGTCCGGGCAGCGTGGTGTCCTTCCTGTCGCAGCGGCGCGAATTGCTCGAGCAAGCCTATCCGGGCGACATCATCGGCATCCCCAATCACGGCACCCTGCAGCTCGGAGATACGCTGACCGAAGGCGAGGCTTTGCAGTTCACCGGCCTGCCGTTCTTTGCGCCCGAGCTGTTTCAAAGTGTGGAGATCGCCGACCCGATGCGCAGCAAGCAATTGCGCACCGGCCTGGCGCAGCTCGGCGAGGAAGGCGCGATTCAGGTGTTCCGGCCGCACGGGGGCGGCACGCTGCTGCTCGGCGCAGTCGGCACGCTGCAGTTCGAGGTCGTCGCGCATCGGCTCAAGCACGAGTACGGTGTCGATGCGCGTCTGACGCCGGCGAAATACACGATGGCGCGCTGGGTCACCGCCGAGCAGCCGGCCGATTTGAAGCGCTTCATCGAAGCCAATGCGCACCGCGTCGCCTATGACGTCGTCGACGCGCCTACGTTTCTGGCATCGTTCATTGCGGAGCTGAATGTCGCGCAGGAGCATTGGAAGACGATACAGTTTCACGGACTGCGGGAGCACGCCGGTCTGGTCTTCCAGTCGCGCATGGAAGGATAAGCTGTCGCATGATCTCACTCGCCGAGGCGGATGCATGTCAAATGCGACAAGGAAGGTGAGCCTGGCATTGTTCGTTTATACCGCCCTGACGATGGCCGCGGCGCAATTCCTGAGCTACGAGGCCTATGAGATCGCCTACTCCGAGGACGGGGTTTTCGAGCAGCTCGCTATGTGGGGATGGCTGGTTCTGGCAATCGTGCTGATGGCGCGGCCGCTGCCGAAAAGATCAACCACGTTGCTGGTCGTTTTCCTGTGTCTCGCCGCGTTCGCGCGCGAAGCCGATTGGCACAAGGCATTCACCGTGCAAAGCATTTTCAAGTTGCGCTATTACAGCAATCCGGCAGCTCCGATCGTCGAACGCGCGCTCGCCGGCGCGTTTTACGCGGCGCTGCTGATCGTGATTGCCGTCTCATCGTTCAGATTGCTGCGCTACTTTCGCGAACACGGGCTGCGCGCCACGCCGAGCCAGGTCGTGCTGATTTCATTCGTCGTATTGGTATTGAGCAAGACGCTCGACCGCACTCCGGCCGTCATCGAAGAAACGTGGCCGGTGAAAGTGCCCGTCATGATGCGCCGCCACACTCAGGCGCTCGAAGAGGGGCTCGAAGCCGCGGTGCCGGTTCTCCTTTTCGTCGCGGCTTTGTCGGCCAGACGCATGGCGTGTGCGCGAGCGGACCGTACAATTCGGGAATGAAGACCGAGATCGCCGAAATCGCAGCGCCCTATACCGGCCTGACTCCCGACTGCGTGCTGAACGCCCTGGACAGTGTCGGCTTTCGCAGCGACGGACGCCTGCTTGCGCTCAACAGTTACGAGAATCGTGTCTATCAGGTCGGCATGGAGGATGGACCGCCGCTGGTTGCAAAGTTTTACCGGCCCGAGCGCTGGAGCGATAGCGCGATCCTCGAAGAACACGCCTTCGTGCAGGAGTTGGCCGATCGCGAGATTCCGGTGGTCGCAGCGCTTCCGCTCGCGGAGGGCGCGACGCTGAACACATTCAACGGATTCCGCTTCGCCGTATTCCGCAAGCATGGCGGTCGGGCGCCGGAACTCGATGACCGCGATACCCGAGAATGGATGGGCCGCTTCATCGGCCGCATTCACGCCATCGGCGCGCTGCGACCGTTTCAGCATCGGCCGATGCTCGACTTGTCGACGTTCGGCGAAGAGCCGCGCGAATTTCTGCTGGCGAACGGTTTCATCCCCGCCGATCTGTCCGACGCATATCGCAGCGTCGTGGCCCTGGCGCTGGCGGGAGTACAGCGTTGCTTCGATCGCGCCGGCGCGGTGAAATCGTTGCGGCTGCACGGCGATTGTCATATCGGCAACGTGCTGTGGACCGACGACGGACCGCATTTTGTCGATTTCGACGACAGCCGCATGGGCCCGGCGCTTCAGGATTTATGGATGCTGCTGTCGGGCGAGCGCGCCGACATGGCGCGGCAACTGGCCGACCTGCTTGCCGGCTACGAAGATTTCTGCGAGTTCGAAACGCGCGCGCTGCATCTGATCGAGGCGCTGCGCACCTTGCGCCTGATTCATTACTCGGCGTGGCTCGCGCGCCGCTGGCACGATCCGGCGTTCCCCGCCGCCTTCCCGTGGTTCAACACACAGCGCTACTGGCAGGACCGGATTCTCGAGTTGCGCGAGCAGATCGCACTGATGGACGAACCGCCGCTGTGGTCTTCTTGAACCACTAATGCGAGCGGCAGGGCGCCGTCTCGGCACGATTCGCCGCTACCGATTCCGACGCGAAGCGCGACATGCGCTGCCAGTGCGAGCCCTTCCAGTAAATGCGCGCACACCCGGTGCAGGTCCAGAATTCGTCATAGTAGAGAGCAGTCCTGGCCGGCAGCCGGTCGCGCACAGCATCCTTGCCGATCGGCGTGAGCCGGCAATTGCAGCGCAGGCAGCGGCTGAGCGGCGCTCGCAAAGCGAGATCGAAGCGCCGGATCACGTCGCACAACTGCGCACGCGGCCGTTCATCGCGCACGAAATAACCGTGGATGATGGCGCGATGCATGAGCAGATCGCGGTCGCGCGTCAGCACGATGCGCTGCTCGGATGCGGCGAGTTCGGCAATCTCGCGGTCGGCCAGGGTATCGCGATACAGCGTATCGAAGCCCAGCATGCGCAGAAAACGGGCAAGACCGCCGAGATGGGCATCGGCGATGAAACGCGGCTTGCCGGCAAATTCCGGCCGGCCCTTTCGCAGATGCGCGGCCGCCGGGCCGAGCGAGACGAACGCCGGGTATACGGTGATTTCATCTCCATCGCGGGCTCGCCGCGACAGGTCGACCGCTTCGCCGTTGACCAGAACAAGCTCGGCCTCGGTATGCGGCACGCCGAGATTTTCGATCGTATTCTTGATCGTCGCCTCCTGGGCGCATCGGTAGACAAACCGCTTTTGTCGCCGGGCGGGCGGCAAAAAGTCGTTCAGCTCAGCGTAGAATCGAATACTCACGGCAAACACCTGCAACTTCGCTTCGTCTAATAGTCCGTTAAAAATATTCAGGACATCGAGAACGCCGTCCATGCTGCGCATCCTCCGCCTTGCCCCTTTCGTATTTGCGTTCGCGCAACACGCCAGCGCTTTCGCCGACGATGAATTCGCGGAGCCGCGGCGGGCGATGATCGAGGACATCGAAGCCCTGGTCGTTCAGACCCGCGAAGAAACCGGCCGAGAAAAGCTCGACGATCGCGTCATGGCGGCGATGGCAAAAGTCCCTCGGCACGAGTTTGTTCCTGCCGAACATCGCGAGCGCGCCTACAAAAATCGGCCTCTATCGATCGGCCAGGGGCAGACC
This sequence comes from Burkholderiales bacterium, assembly GCA_041747355.1. GTDB lineage: Bacteria > Pseudomonadota > Gammaproteobacteria > Burkholderiales > JACMKV01 > JACMKV01. Next base: position 665 of record JBGTFJ010000269.1, on the reverse strand, counting down.
ATTTCGCAACCTTATATCGTGGCGCTGATGACCGATCTGCTTGAAATCAAGCCCACTGACACAGTCCTCGAAATCGGCACTGGCTCCGGCTATCAGGCGGCTATCCTGGCTGAACTGGTTGCGCGGGTTTATTCGATAGAAATCGTCGCACCTCTGGGCCGCCAAGCCGCCGAAAATCTGGAAAACTACCGGAACGTCGTCACCCGCATCGGCGACGGGTATAAAGGCTGGCCCGAGCACGCGCCGTTCGACGCCATTATCGTCACCGCCGTCGCCGACCACGTTCCGCCGGCGCTGCTCGATCAACTCAAGCCCGGTGCGCGCATAGTCATACCGGTCGGCTCATTTTCGATGGAACAGCAGCTCGTGGTTGTCGAAAAAGGCGCCGATGGCACGATCAGCCAAAAACCGGTTCTGCCGGTCCGTTTCGTGCCTTTGACCCGCGATCGGTAACGATTCCGCCGCTTTCGCCCTCCTCCCTTCACCTCCGAGACGTGGGCGATGCGCAGTGGCGGAGTGGGCGGTCCTAGGAAAGCGTTTAACTAAGCGCTTTTTGTGTCATTTCTTCGATCGCGAGGCGGTGGTAGCGGTGTGCAAACTCGAATGTCACGCGACGAATAACGTTCATCGCGCGTGCTGCATCGGTATCGCCGGGCGCATAAATC
>JBGTFJ010000268.1:0-1763 GCA_041747355.1 Burkholderiales bacterium | reverse complement strand
GGGCAAGGCGCAGAGCTATCTCGAGGCGAGCCTGGCGCTGGCGCCCTCGCACAGTGCGCATCTCGCGCTCGCGCAACTGCAGGAAAAGCTGGGCAACCATGACGTTTCGCGCCAGCACTACGAGAAAAGCGTCGATCTGGTGCTGAACCAGTTGCGCAACGTGACGGGTGGACGACGCAGGAGCGTGCTTTAGGATGTAAGCCAAGGACCTCTGATTGAAATTCCATTCCGAGCGGAATGTGGGAATCCAGGGTTTTCCAATCAGCTGATGATTGGCAGGCTTCTGGCCCCGCTTTCGCGGGATGACGGCAACACGGCCGGCATCAGGTTGTGACGGGCTGCGGCGGCGCTGCAAACGTGAATGCGTCGGAAAAGAATTCGTCATCCGGCAAGCCGCGCAACGCCGTGAAATCGCGGTGCGCCGCTTCGACCATGACCGGCGCGCCGCACGCGTACACCTGGTGCGCAGAGAGATCGCTGAAATCGTCGAGCACAGCCTGATGCACCAATCCCGTCCGACCACGCCAGTTGTCTGCCGGGAGCGGTTCCGAGAGCACCGGCACGTAACGAAAACTCGCATGTTGCGCCTGCCATTGCGCGGGCAACTCGGGGGAATACAAATCGGCGCGCGTTCGCGCTCCCCAATACATGATCATGGGACGGGTGGCGCCAACGTGGAATGCGTGTTCGACGATGGCCTTGATCGGCGCGAATCCGGTTCCGCTGGCAACCAGGACGATCGGCTTGTCGCTATTCTCGCGCAGGAAAAAAGTGCCGTACGGGCCTTCGAAGCGCAGGATGTCGCGCACCTTCATCTTGTTGAACGCGTATTCGGTAAAGGCGCCGCCAATGATATTGCGCACATGCAGTTGCAGAAACTCGTCGTCGTGCGGCGCATTGGCCATCGAAAAGCTGCGGCGCTTGCCGTCCTTCAGAATGTCGATATATTGCCCGGCGAGAAACAGCAAGCGCTCCGCTGCCGGCAGCTTCAGGTAAATCGCCATGACATCGTGCGCGAGCAATTCGAGTTTTTGCACGCGGCACGGCAGCTTCTTGATCGGGATGTCGCGCACGGCGCTGATCTCGCGCGATTCGATGACCAGATCCGACTGCGGCCTCGCCGAGCAGAATAGCGCCATGCCGATCTGCTTCTCCGCTTCGCTCAGTGCGGACTGCTGATAGTCCCTGATATAGGTCACAGCACCATCGAGCAGCCTGCCTTTGCAACTGCCGCACGCGCCATTGCGGCAGCCATAAGGCAACACCACGCCTTCGCGCAGTGCGGCGTCGAGGATGGTTTCGTCGGGCTCGGCCTTGAAAACATGGCCGCTGGGTTGAACGGTGATTTGAAATGACATATCGAAATGGCCGCTACTTACCGGGCCGATTGCCTGCTATGCATCGGTAATGCAGGGCCTGTTGATTGTCGGCTGCGGCGATATCGGCCTGCGCACGGCGGCGCTGTTGCGGGGCCGCTATCGTTTGTTCGGGCTGCTGCATGATACGTCTCGGGCTGCTTTGCTGCGCGCTCGAGGAATTACCCCGATTTTTGGCGATCTCGACCGGCCGCGAACGCTGCGGCGGCTTGCCGGGCTGGCCGATACTGTCCTGCACTTTGCACCGCCGCGCGCCAACCGTAGCGCCGCCGACTGCGTAAGCGCGGAGCGGTGCGATGTTCGCACCGCAGGCCTGCTTGCCAACCTTGCAAAGGGCAAAAGTCTACCACGCCGCCTTGTCTACATCAGCACCAGCGGCGTGTACGG
>JBGTFJ010000267.1:0-1759 GCA_041747355.1 Burkholderiales bacterium | reverse complement strand
CCTGTTCTCACCGGACGCGGCATACAGCGCCGCCAGGCCGGCAATCATCCAGCCGTTTTCGCGCGCGTAGATGTGCTTGTCGACCTTGGGAATGCCGAGTTTGCGCCGCCCCGCGTCATTGAGCGCGAAATAGTCTTCGCTGTGCTGGCCCTTGATCAGGTCGGCATCCTGGCTCGTATAGAACGCCCCCTCCGGGCTGGTCAGAAACCCTTTCAGATAGCGATGGATATCGGCGCCGGCCTGCAGATATTTCGGATCGGAGAACTGCGCGTAGGCGAGCGCGTAAATGCGCATATATTCGGCCTGCACCTGCATGATTTTCTCGAAATGCGCGTGCTTCCAGTCGCCGTGCGTCGAATACTGGTAGACGCCGCCCCAAGCCGGATCGATCAGATTGAGCGCGCCATCGAGCGTCTGCCGGGCGATTTGCGACGATGCCGCATCGCCTTGTTTCGCCCGCCACAGCGCATACTCGACGGTATCGCGGTCCATGAATTTCTGAGCCTGCTTGAGGCCACCGATTTTGAAATCGTGTGTCTCGGTATAGCGCTTCAGCAAATCCCGGCGGAGTTCTGCCGGCAGCAGCGGATCGCGCGCAAATTCGGTGACGACCTTGCTGTCGCGATACGAGATCGGGCTCGGATCGGCGATGATCGCGGCGAGCATGGACATCATGTTTTTGGGCTCGATGTAACCCGCCCGTTTGACGATTTCCGCACCGTCGGCATTGAAGACGATGGTCGCCGGCCAGCCGTAGTTTTCGTAGCGACGCGATAGATCGGGGCGCGCATCCTGATCGACGCGCACTGCGATGTAGCGCGACTCGATAAGCTTTATGACGTCGGGATTGCTGTAGGTTTCGCGGTCCATGACATGGCACCAGTGGCACCACACCGCCTCCAGATCGAGCAGGATGAATTTGTTTTCGCGTTTCGCCTGGGCGAAAAGCTGATCCGACCACGGTTGCCATGCGAGCCGCGCGCCGGCGCCCGACGGTTCCGAAGCAGCGAACGCTGCCAGACTCCACGGATTCAGCACAAGTAATACCAGAAAAGTCATAACGCCTAACCTGCGATTCATCGCTGTCTCCATTGTTGCGTTATCTTTTTATTTAGACGCGGCGCCCATGTTCCGCCGCGATGTTGACCTTCATACGATGTCCGGCGCGCTACGGATGTTACCGCCCAAGGTTGGATCCCCGGCCACGTTGGTCGGCACGGCACGCCTTTCCTTGCAAGCTCTGCATTGACCGCGTAGAGGCGTTCCTATAAAGTTTCGGCGTCCCGAACCCGCACGAAAACCAATATGCCCGCGCATAAATTCATGGTCGTCACGCTCACTGCTGCATCGTTTATGCTGTCTGCCTCCGCGCTTTACGCGCAAGGCATGCAAGGCCGTGCCGATGAGGGAGCCAAAAAGAATTCTATGTGCGCCGGCTGTCACGGCATCGAAGGATGGCGCACTGCGTTCCCGAAAGTTTATAGCGTGCCGAAGATCGGCGGCCAGCACCCGAATTACATCGTGGCTGCGCTCAAGGCTTATAAATCCGGCGCCCGCAGCCATCCGACCATGGACGCCATCGCTGCCAGCTTGTCGGATCAGGATATGGCCGATCTCGCCGCCTACTATTCACCTCCCGCAGGCGCTCAGCAAAACGCCGGCAAGTAGGCTCAGTTTCGTCATCGGGAATTTCCAACACGCGGTGTAGCATTCGAACGCAGGGAAGATAATGAAAAAACTTGCTGTCATTGTTCTGGTC
>JBGTFJ010000266.1:0-2972 GCA_041747355.1 Burkholderiales bacterium | reverse complement strand
CGCTGGTCGGCTACGGAATGCCGACCATGGGCATTTAGGCATGCGTGCGATGCCGGTTTTTAGATTGCAAGCAACTCTGACGACAACATGGCAACTACCGGGAAAAAAGTTACTGCCTCGAAGGAAGATTATCTGAAAGCGATATGGAGCTTGTCCGAACGCCATACGGAAACAGCGCTGGAAGCCGGCACCAACGATTTATCCGCGTTGTTGGGAGTCAGCCCTCCCGCGGTTTCCAAAATGCTCAAGCAGATGGAGCAGCAGGCATTGATCGCCCACACGCCTTACCACGGCGTCAGCCTGACCAAAAAGGGCCGGCGAGTCGCGCTCACAATCGTGCGTCGTCACCGGCTACTCGAATGTTTCCTGGTTCAAGTGCTGAAATATGATCCGCACGAGGCGCATGACGAATCGGAACGGCTCGAACATCATATTTCTCCCACGTTCGAAGAAAAAATCGACGCGCTGCTCGGGCATCCTGATCGATGCCCTCATGGCAGCCCGATTCCCGGTCGCAATGGCGATTTCAGATCCGCGAGCTGAGTTGCGGCAAGAATGTATCCGATCGGCATTGCTGGTTTGCGCCTCCTGTTTTCTTGCCGCGCATGCAATCGCCGGAGAAGCGGACAAGCCGGAGCCGATCCAGGACAACAGCTTTCTGATCGAGGAAGGCTACAACCAGGATGCCGGCGTCATGCAGCATATCGGCGCTTTCTGGCATCAGCGCGGCGGGCAGTTCGATTTCGCTTTCATCCAGGAATTTCCGCTGGGCAGCAAGCTTCATCAGTTGAGCTATATCGTGCCCGGGTCGCGCACTGACGACAACACGGGGGTCGGCGACGTTTTCCTCAACTATCGCTATCAGCTTGTCGACAACGATCAGGTCGCATTCGCGCCGCGCCTGAGTCTGCTGCTGCCGACTGGCGATGAAGACAGAGGCTTAGGCATGGGCGGCGCCAGCGTTCAAGTCAGCCTGCCTTTGAGCGCGCAAATCGCGCCGCACATCGTCACGCATACCAACATCGGCGTGACCTATACGCCGCGCGCCGACAATGGGTCCGGCGATCGCAACGACACGCTCGGCCACAATCTCGGCCAAAGCATCATCTGGCTCGCGCACTCGCGCTTCAATGTACTGCTCGAGGCCGTCTGGTTCCGCAAAGAAACGGTGACCGGGCCGGGAGCACGGCAGCGCGAGGATACTTTCCTGATCAATCCGGGGGTGCGTTGGGCGTATGACTTCGACAACGGGCTGCAGATCGTCCCCGGTATCGCGTTTCCGATCGGCATTGGGTCAAGCCGCGGTGAGCGCGGCATTTTTTTCTATCTGAGTCTCGAGCATCCGTTCCGGGACGCGCACTAAACCCGCGCGCTGGACAACAACCAAAGATCTGATCCATGAATCACGACGTAACCGAAACTGCGGAAATGCCTCTGCTTGGCGGTTGGCGCAGACAACAATCGACGCCCAGCCTGCCCGAGGCGAATGCCACCCTCGCCGTGCCGCGCGGCGCGAGCTTCTGGCGCAAAATGCTGGCTTTTTCGGGTCCCGGTTATCTGGTCGCAGTCGGTTACATGGATCCCGGCAACTGGGCGACCGATCTAGCCGGGGGGTCGCGCTTCAATTACACGCTGCTGTCGGTGATCATGATTTCGAATCTGATGGCGATCCTGCTGCAAGCGCTGGCGCTGCGGCTCGGTATCGTCACCGGGCGCGATCTGGCGCAGGCCTGCCGCGATCACTTTTCGCCGCGGGTTTCGTTTGTATTGTGGGTGTTGTGCGAAATTGCGATTATCGCCTGCGATCTGGCCGAAGTTATCGGCTCGGCGATCGCGCTGAATCTGCTGTTCGGCATCCCGCTGGTGTGGGGCGTATTGCTGACCGCGTTCGACGTGATGATCCTGCTGCTGCTGCAGAACCGCGGCTTTCGCTGGCTGGAAGCGGTGGTGATAGCACTCGTTCTGACCATCGGTGTTTCTTTCGCTGCGCAGATCATTTTTTCGCATCCCGACGTCGTCGCTATCGCGCGCGGCTTCGTGCCGTCCGCGCAGATCGTCACCAATCCCGAGATGCTCTATATCGCCATCGGCATCCTCGGCGCGACGGTCATGCCGCACAATCTTTACCTGCATTCTTCGATTGTGCAAACACGCAATTACGCGAGGACGCGTGCGGGCAAAAAAGAGGCGATCAAGTTCGCGACCATCGATTCGACTCTGGCGCTGATGCTGGCGCTGTTCATCAATGCCGCCATTCTGATCGTGGCGGCGGCCACTTTTTATAGCAGCGGCAATCACGAGGTCGCGGAAATCGGCGAGGCTTACCAGTTGCTCTCGCCGCTTTTGGGTGTAGCCGGCGCCAGCACGCTGTTCGCGATCGCTTTGCTCGCATCCGGCCAAAGCTCGACCTTGACCGGAACCCTGGCCGGCCAGATCGTGATGGAAGGCTTCCTCAACATTCGCCTGCGGCCGTGGCTGCGGCGGCTGATAACGCGCCTCATCGCGATTGTGCCGGCGGTGATCGTAACCGCGCTTTACGGCGAATCGGGAACCGCGAAACTGCTGGTCCTGAGCCAGGTGATTCTCAGCATGCAATTGAGCTTCGCGGTCTTTCCGCTAGTAATGTTTACGAGCGACCCAAAAAAAATGGGCGAGTTCGTCAGCCCGCCGTGGCGTATTGCGTTGGCATGGAGCGTCGCCGTGTTGATCGCGGTACTTAATATATGGCTGCTGTTGCAGGTTTTTAGCGGCTGGCTGACGTAGGGCTGATCAAGTTTTCATTCCCGTGCAAGCAGGAATCCAGAGTTCTCTTCCTATCTGATTCCGCAAAGCTTCTGGATTCCCTGAATTCACGAAACAAGTGCAACACCGATATAAGGTGTTGCCATGGGAACCCGCTATGAACAGCTTACTTTAGCCGAACGCATTGAACTCTACCGTCTGCATAAACAGGGCGAATCGATGAGAGCCAT
>JBGTFJ010000265.1:0-5624 GCA_041747355.1 Burkholderiales bacterium | reverse complement strand
GCTCGATGCCCGCGATCCGCCGCTCATCGCATGGATCAGACCGCGTTATCTGGAGGTGCTGACCCGCATCGAACGACGACCACGCGCGCTCGCTGTGCTGCTGAGCCTTTCGATCGCCGCCGGCCTGTCGCTGCTGCCGTTGTTTTCGGGCGAATTCATTCCGGCATTGAAGGAAGGCCATTACATCGTTCACATGACGGCTGTTCCCGGTACTTCGCAAAACGAATCGCTGCGCATCGGCAAGCCGGTTGCGGAGGCTATAGGCGCGATCGGTGGCGTCAAATCAGTCGTGCAGTGGGTCGGCCGCGCGGAGAATGGCGCTGATACGTTCGGCACGCATTACAGCGAATTCGAAGTCGAGATCGGCGCCGTGCCCGGCGACGAGCAAATCCGCATCCTGAGCGAGATTCGGGAAGCGCTGTCGGAGCAGGCCGGCGGTTTTCCGGGAGTGCAGTTTTCGGTCAATACGTTCCTGACCGAACGCATCGAAGAAACCGTCGCCGGACATCCGGCTGACCTCGTGGTGAATATTTTCGGACCCGACCTCGACGCGCTCGATCGCGACGGGCGCGCGGTCGCCTCGGCGCTGGGCAAAGTGCGTGGCGCGGAAGATGTTGCCTTGCAGGCGCCGCCGGGTAGTCCACAGCTTTCGATTCGCTTGCGCCAGCAGCGCCTCGCGATGTGGGGTTTTGCGCCGCTCGAAGTGCTTGACGCGATTGCGGCCGCTTACGGCGGCGTGCACGTGGGACAGGTGTATCGGGATGCCCGCGTCGTCGACGTCGTGCTAGTGCTTGATCCCGAGGCGCGCCAGCAGATTACCCAGGTCGCCAATCTGACCTTGCGCAATCCTGAAGGGCGCATGCTGAAATTGTCAGAGCTTGCCGACATCGAAATCGGTTCGGGCCGCAACAAGATTCTGCATGTCGGGGGCAAGCGCCTGCAGACCGTGACTGCGAACGCGGACAAGCGCGATATCGTCGAGTTCGAGCGGGAAGCGAAGCAGCGAATTGCCGACGAAGTCGAATTCTCACCGGGCAATTACGCCGTATTCGAAGGCGCGGCGCAGGCGCAAGTCAAGGCGCGCGAGGATTTGATCGTGCATTCGTTGCTGGCCGCCGTCGGCATCTTTGTGCTGCTGTATATCGCTTTCAACAATCTGCGCAATTTGCTGATCAGTGTCGTGAATCTGCCGTTTGCGCTGATCGGCGGCGTGCTTGCTGTGCTGGCCGGCGGCGGCTGGTTGTCGCTCGGATCGCTGGTCGGCTTCGTAACGCTGTTCGGTATTACGCTGCGTAACTCGATCATGCTGGTTTCGCATTATCAGCATCTGGTCGAGAACGAGGGTCTGCTGTGGAATTCTGATACTGCGCTGCGTGGCGCGGCGGAACGGCTGCCATCGATCCTGATGACAGCGCTGGTGACCGGCTTTGCGTTGTTGCCGCTGGCACTGGGCAGCGGTCAGCCTGGACGGGAAATCGAAGGACCGATGGCGACCATCATCGTCGGCGGACTGGTGACCTCTACGATATTGAATCTGCTGATTTTACCGACCACGTTGCTGCATTACGGCCGCTTTGCCGGATATCGCGGCGAACGCGGTTTGTCGGCCTAGGTTGGCAGATCGGATTGCGAATCTGGTAGTCAGTTCCAGCTTGCTGGTGATATTCGACCGCGGCGCGCGGATCAGGGTTTGATTTGCGCGGGAGTGCCTGGCGCGGGATGGCTGGACGCTGGATCGATGGTTAACCGGAAATTCACCGCCGCGGCATCCGTTACGCTGACCGCCTTCGCGACTGCGGTATCGGGACCTGGCAAGCCGTAATGCCAAGCCTTCAGTTCGTAATTGCCAGCCGGGAGATCGGCTAATGTGGCCACACCGTCATTCGATGTCTTCACGAAGTAGGGTGTCTCGACGACAAGTACGTAGGCGATCATGCGGTCATGGATGTTGCAGCCGAGCACGACCAAACCGGTCTTATCGAAAATCACGGGCTTCGAAGGCAAACCCGAATAGAGCTTGAGTTCGAAAACCTTGGCCGGCGAAAATGAATAGACGTGATGGCGAACCGTGTCTTTGTTCGGGAAGCTGATCGCAGTCCCGGTTTGCACGACTGAAACGAGCGGCGTAAAACGCTTGCCGATCTGTTCGATATGCGCAGCCGCCGGAGCTTGCGCCGGCCCTTTGCCTGGAGCGGGAATGGCATAAACGACCGCGTTTTCGAGCGGCGCGTTGTACCGATCCGTGACCGTGACCGTCAAATCAATCGCCAGCGCCGGCTGTAGCTGCAGCGTGGAAAAAGCGGCGACGGCGGGCGCTCGACAGCACATAGGCAAGGAATCGAGACCGTCCCGGCCCACTGTTTACAACGTCCTTTCGCATCATGCTTAAATCCATTCCGCCAATGTCTTCGGCGCGGTCATCGGTGCTACGAGCTTTGGCGCATATGTGGGGGCCAGGCGCAAGCCCGGCAGTGTGGTCGAAAGCCACCTTTCGACATCGGCCGCGGGCATGGGCCGGCTAAGGAAATAACCCTGCGCGGTGTCGCAATTCAAGCTTTTCAGCAGCTTCAGCGTTGCTTCGTCCTCGACGCCTTCAGCGACGACTTTCAGCCCGAGATTATGGCCCAGTTCGATGGTGGAGCGGACGATCGCCGCGTCTGCCTTGCCGTGGATCATCCCGAATACAAAACTCTTGTCGATTTTAAGTTCGCCGACCGGCAGCTTTTTGAGATAGGCCAGCGACGAGTAGCCGGTGCCGAAGTCGTCGATAGACAACGTGAACCCCATGCGGCACAGACGTTCCAGCGTTTCCATCGCGCGCACCGGGTCGCGCATGATGCTGCTTTCGGTGATTTCAAGCTTGATCCAGCGCGGCAGGATGTCGTTATCGTGCAGGAGCGCGGCAAACGTGTTCAGCAGATTCGGGCTCATCAGATCGCATGCGGAGATGTTGACCGAAATCGTTATCGTCAAGCCGGCGCGGCGCCATTCCGCGCATTGACGGATCGCCATGCGCAGGACCTCGCGCGTGATGGTGTCGATAAATCCGGAAGTTTCGGCGAACGGAATGAATTGATCCGGACCGACCAGGCCGCGCTGCGGATGTTGCCAGCGCACGAGGGCTTCCATATGGGTGAGTTGGCCGGTCTGTAAATCGACGCCAGGCTGGTAATCTAGAACCAGTTCGTTGCGCTCGACAGCGCTGCGCAGTTCCCCGAGCAAGGAAAGGCGGCCGGCGGTGTGTTCATCGTGCCGGGGATCGTAGACCGCGATACCGCTGCCATCGCGTTTTGCCGTGTACATTGCGACGTCGGCCTGGCGCATCAACGCGCTCGCATCCGGCCCGTGCTCTGGGCATGATGCGATGCCGATGCTGGCTTTGCTATCGACGATCTGGCCATCGATGGCGAACGGCTGCTCCAAGGCTTGTATGATGCGATAAGCGACGGTTTGCGCGAGCGCAACGCCGTCGGTCGGCAGCAACATCGCGAACTCGTCGCCGCCTAGTCGCGCGATCGTGTCAGAATCGCGCAACAATACCGCACTCAAGCGATCGGCAACCTCCCGCAACAACAAATCACCGGCATGATGGCCGAGCGTGTCGTTGACGTTTTTGAAGTTGTCGAGATCCATCATCAAAACCGACATCGGCGTCTGCTTGCGCTTGGCGGTGCTGACTGCTTGCTGCAGGCGATCATTGAACAGCACCCTGTTGGGCAAACCGGTCAGTGGATCTTTAAACACAAGCCTGCTTATTTCGACGATATCCTTGCGCATACCGTCGAAAGCGGAGGCAAGCACAACAGTTTCCTCCCACTGCGAGTCTTTGGCGATGTCGGTATAAGTTCCTTGTGCTATGCCGCGCGCGATTTCGGCGAGTCTGGCGATCGGATTCGATGCGCTTCGTGCGATCAACACGCTGCCCATCAGGCAAATCGCCGTGCCAATAAAACCCAGCAAGAGAATCGTGTCTTCGAGGTCATCGAAAGTCCGCAGCGCCTGCGCCTCGGAACGCTGCAGGATCGCAATCGCAGTTTCTTCACCTAACGGTGGCGGCAGTGGTGCCACGCGCGACGTGTATTCATCGTCAGACAATCCGGCGGGGTCATCGCCGATCGAGAAGTTGGCCATCGATTCGAGCAGCGCATTCTGTTGAACTTGCGGAAGCGTCGAGGCCGACAGGCTCCAGGCCCCGCCTTTGCGCTTATGCGCGAAGGTGATTTGCAACGATGTCACTTTGGCAAGATCGCTGGCCGCGGCGGTGTCGACCGCGAAGCCCATCGCAACCCAGGCTATCGGCAACGGCGCCAGCACCGGCAGGACGACCACCTGATAAAGGCGCTCATCGATGACCAATACCGCCGAAGCGTGGCCTTGCGCGGCTGCTTGCTCGATTAAAGCCGGGTAGCGAAAGGAATTGCCTTCCTGCGCCGGGTGAAGGGTGTCGACGAGCAACACATTCTTCGGGCCTATCAACATCATCAGATTGGCGCCGATGCGGCTGCCGTGGTTACTCAACACCGAATCTACCGTATCGCGATCGAACTGCGCGATCGCTTCGCGAAAGCCGAAGTCCGCCGCCAGCACCTTGGCACCCAGGGCCAGTTGCTGATTGCGTTGCTCGAGCATGCGCTGAAAAACTCGTTCACCAGATTCCAGATCTTCGACCAGCGCGTTGCCGGCGTGCTTGGTTATCACGCGTTCGATCAATGCGAAGCCGGCCAGCTGGACGCCGGCCAGAAAAAACACAAACAACGCGATGATGTGGCTTCGTAGGCTTTTAATCTTCACGGCTGCACCTGACCCCATGGGGGGGGAGTTGCCGTTACTTGAGCAATCTGTATGCCCGGAGGAAAACTACGTTCGCGTTTTGTTTCTAATTTGAATTAAGGACTTGTAACGGTAAGTTTGCTTTGAAGTTAAGACGCGCTGCCCACATTTCGACGGAACTGGCGCAAAGCGGCCACGCGCGAATCAGGCAGGCTAACGGGTAACGATATCCCGTTTCATCGGCGCGAGAATGCGCAGCAGCTCGTTTTTTTCGCGCGTGCCGACGCCGTGCGCATCGAGCGCCTCGCGCAATTCTTCGGCCAGTATGTTGAATTCGCCATCGCTGATGTTCAGCCCCTTGTGCGCCGTTTGCATATCGTCGCCGCCGTAGGTACACGGTCCACCAGTCAAGCTGCAAATTTGTTCGACGATGCTCTGTTTCAGGTTTTTGAGGTTGACTTCATCGAACGACTGTTGCGACCTCGGGTTGGCTGCCGTGCGATCGACGACGTCGGCTACGACCGCGCTGACCACGGGATGGCCGCCAAGCCGTTCGTAAAGGCTGTTGTCAGGTTCGGTGCGGGCGGTCGAGCAGCCGTGCAAAAAAAACACCAGGCAGGCGCCTGCGACCAGAGCGCTTGCGCGGAGTTGCCGGTTTAATCTAACCTTTGCCTTCATCGCTAATCGCGGAACCGTGTGTCGATCAAAACGTGCTGGTTGCAAAGTGGGTCGCTGGGAGTCGTCGTCAGTTTACTGGCCGCGATCGGTTGCGCACAAGCCGGCGAGCGCCTGCTTGCGACCGGCGGCGTTACCCAGATCGAAGGGGTCGCAGGCGGTGGTTTGGCGCCTTGGGC
>JBGTFJ010000264.1:0-5610 GCA_041747355.1 Burkholderiales bacterium | reverse complement strand
CGCGGCCTTGACGCGAAACTCGTTGGCGCGCTGCGCCTGCGTGCGACGCCGGGCCATGCGCCGACAGCAGAGGGCGGCATCGCCGCCAACGGCACATATGCGGCCTACAACCAGAAGCTGACCATAGAGCGCGGCGTCCTGACCTTCACCGGGCCGATCAACAATCCGGCGCTCAACGTTCTCGCCGTTCGCAAGGTTCCGGAGTTCGAAAGGGATGCGGTCGAAGCGGGGATATCCATTACCGGAACGGCGATCGCGCCGCGCGCGCAACTGGTGTCGACGCCCAATGTTCCCGACGCCGAGAAATTATCATGGCTGGTTTCCGGACATGGGCTCGAGGGCGGCGGCGGCGCCGAGCTCAGCGTATTATCCGCTGCCGCCGAAGGATTGCTCGGCGGCAGTGAGTCGGCATCGCTGCAATCGCAGATCGCGCGCGCGACAGGTCTCGATGAGGTTGCGATCAAAAGCAGCGCTGGTCTGGAACAATCGGTGCTCACGCTCGGCAAACGCCTGTCCTCGCGCGTCTATGTGAATTACGAGCAAAGCCTGAGCGGCGCCGCCAACCTGGTCAAAATCAACTACGCGCTGACGCCGCGCTGGTCGGTGCGCGGAACCGCCGGCACCGACAGTGCGGTCGACTTGTTTTATTCTTTCTCGTTCGATTAGCGGCATGTGACAATCGCATCCAAAACCTTCACTATGACGAAAGCATGAACACTATCATCGAACGCATCAGCAGTCTTTATCCGTGGGAAATGGTCGGCGGCGTTTTGCTGCGTATCACCCTGATCCTGTTCCTGACGTGGCTGTTGCTGTTCGGCGCGCGCAAAGCCATCAAGCTCTTCAATCAGACAATGGGCCGGCAGACGCATGACCTCGAAGGCCGCAAAAGGCTGGAGACACTGAGCCATGTGTTTCGCTATATCGCGACCGTCGTGATCACCGTGGTCGCGGGCATGCTGGTATTGAACCAGGTCGGTATTTCTATCGCGCCGATTCTGGCGACGGCGGGCGTGGTGGGCCTTGCCGTCGGTTTCGGCGCGCAAAGCCTGGTCAAGGATTATTTCACCGGATTTTTTCTGCTGCTGGAAAATCAGGTGCGGCAGGGCGACATCGTCGAGCTCGGCGGCAAGGGCGGCCTGGTCGAGGAGGTCACGCTGCGTTTTATCCGTTTGCGCGATTACGCCGGGGACGTGCATTTTGTCCCGAATAGCGTGATCAGCACTGTCACCAACAAGAGCCGCGGATTCGCTTTTGCCGTCGTCGAGATCGGCGTCGGCTATAGCGAAAACCTGGACGAGATTTTCCTGCGCATGCGGGAAGTGGGCGCGGAATTGCAGGCTGACGAAGTATTCGGCAAGAAAATTCTCGATCCGCTCGAACTCGCGGGCGTCGAGCAATGGGCCGATTCCGCCATTCTCGTTCGCGGCCGCTTCAAGGTGCTGCCCCTCGAACAATGGAACGTGAAGCGCGAATTCCTGCGCCGCCTGAAAGCCGACTTCGATAGGAACAAGATCGACATTCCGTACCCGCACGTAACGGTCATGTCGCAGCGCCCGAGCGCAGAAGGCACGCAGTTGTCGGAGGCCGAGCTCGGCGCGGCCCTGGCGAAAAAACGCTGAGCGAAGCATATCGCCATCGATCCAGCATACCGTGCTCTATCTCCGCTGCGGCGTCACAGATTTCTCGTTATTTCTGCTTCGGATTTCGTGCCAGCATCGCGCCTGGATCCCGACCGCCTAGTTACAACGACTGACTTCGGGCTTCGGTCACGTTGGCGAGACTTCGCCATTCTTGCTCATTCGCCAAGCTCGTCACCTGACCTTCCCGAAGACATCTCTCGATAGAGAGGCTTCTCGCCTTCCTCTTCGATTCCGTGACTTAAGCACAGCCAGTGGACGCCGGAAGCACGAGGCCTTTCGCATAAATCGTTTGGCATATCGTTTGCAACGAAGTAGGCAACGCCGATCAGATGACGGCGTTCTGAATAACAAACGGAGCCTAGACAGGTTGAAGACGAACACGCAGTTGATTATCGGCGCGGTCAGCATTGCTTTTGCATTGGGCCTGGCAACCAGCCGGGTGAGTAGCGTCACGTCGCCAGGCGTTGCGATGTCGAAAGACATGTCGGAACCGAGCCCGCGCGCAGCGAGTCAGCAAGAGTTCGAATACTTCCCCGCCCAGTTCCTAAATCAGGGCAAGGGAATGGAAGTGCGGATACCACAGTTCTGAAGTGACGCAGAGGACGCGGGCGGGTGGAAATGATTATCAACCCAGCCGACCCGCAGCCTGACCGCTGCTGCCGCTAGATCGCTCTGACGATTTCCTCGACGACCTTCT
This sequence comes from Burkholderiales bacterium, assembly GCA_041747355.1. Taxonomy (GTDB): domain Bacteria; phylum Pseudomonadota; class Gammaproteobacteria; order Burkholderiales; family JACMKV01; genus JACMKV01. The sequence continues at coordinate 3,270 of JBGTFJ010000264.1, read as the reverse complement.
TGGCGTCACCGAACACCATCATCGTTTTATCCATATAGAATAAATCGTTGTCGAGGCCGGCATAACCGGTCGCCATAGAGCGTTTGTTGACCAGTATCGTCCGCGCCTTATGCGCTTCCAGAATCGGCATGCCGAAAATCGGGCTGCCCGGCGTTTTTGCCGCCGGATTGACGACGTCATTGGCGCCGAGCACGAAAGCGACATCGGTCGTCCCGAATTCGTTGTTGATCTCGTCCATTTCCAGCACCTGGTCGTACGGCACTTCTGCTTCTGCCAGCAGCACGTTCATATGGCCTGGCATGCGCCCGGCAACGGGATGGATTGCGTAGCGCACGTTGACGCCCTTCTCGGTCAACTTTTCGACCATCTCCTTGACCGCGTGCTGGGCGCGCGCGACCGCGAGGCCATAACCCGGAACGATGATCACCGATTCGGCATTCGATAGCAGAAAGGCGACGTCTTCAGCGCTGCCGGATTTCACGTTTTTCTGTCCGCCGCCACCAGTAGCCGCAGCGCCTTCGGCTGCGCCGAAACCACCGAGGATCACGCTGATAAACGAGCGGTTCATCGCCCGACACATGATGTACGACAGGATCGCGCCGCTAGCTCCGACCAGCGAACCTGCGATGATAAGCATCGTATTATTGAGCGAGAAACCGATGCCAGCCGCGGCCCACCCCGAATACGAATTCAGCATCGAGATCACGACCGGCATATCGGCGCCGCCGATCGGAATGATGATCAGCACGCCGAGCACGAACGCGATCGCGGTCATGATCAAAAACGGCGCCCATTCCGCGTCCGGTCCGGCCAGGAAAAACACGATGCCGAACGCGACCATGACCAGCGCGAGCAGCAGGTTGACCCAATGTTGTGCCGGAAACACGACCGGCGCGCTCGAGAATAGGCGGAACTTCTTGCCGAGCCCGGCCAGTTTGCCGAACGCGATAATGCTGCCCGAAAAAGTGATTGCGCCGATGAAGGTGCCGATGAACAGTTCGAGCTTGTTGCCGCGCGGCATCGGGTCGGGAATGCCGAAAGCCGATGGATTGTTGACCACCGCAATCGCGATCAACACTGCCGACATGCCGACCAGAGAATGGAAAGCCGCGACCAGCTCGGGCATTTGCGTCATTTCCACGCGTCGCGCAGCCACCGCGCCGATGGTACCGCCGACGGCGAGGCCAAGTGCGATCACGATCCAGTTGCGGGTGATCGCGAACGTGGTCACCACCGCCAGCACCATGCCGATGATGCCGAACAGATTGCCGCGCCGCGCCGATTCCGGCGACGACAAACCCTTCAGCGCGAAAATGAACAGTACGGAAGCGACGAGATAAGCGAGCGCAACCTGATTGGGAGTCATCATTTTTTCTCTAACGCTTTGCCGCCCTTGGGCTCTTTTCTCCTGAACATCTTCAGCATTCGCTGCGTCACAAGAAAGCCGCCGAAAACGTTGACCGCGGCCAGCGTCACGCCGAGGAATCCAAGGATCGAAGCGAGGTCCAGGCCGCCGGATCCGGCGGCGAGCATCGCGCCGACCAGGATAATGCTTGAAATCGCGTTGGTGACCGACATCAACGGAGTATGAAGCGCCGGCGTCACGTTCCAGATCACGTGATAGCCGACGAAAACCGCCAGCACGAATACCGTCAGATTGACGATCAGCGGATCGATTGCGCCTGTCATATTTGCTCCTGGATCATTTTTTTACGACTTCGCCGCCGATGCAAACCAGCGAGCCGGCAATGATTTCATCTTCGCGATTGATATTGACCTGCCCAGTCCCGGCATCGAGAAGGAGATTCAGGAAGGTCAGCATGTTGCGCGCGTACATGCCGCTCGCATCGGCAGCGACCAGCGCCGGCAGATTGGCATGACCGACGATGATCACGCCATGTTCGATTACCGTTTTGTCATATTCGGATAACGGGCAATTGCCGCCCTGCTCGACGGCCATGTCGACGATAACCGATCCCGGCTTCATCGCCTTGACGGTCGCTTCGGGGATCAATACCGGCGCCGGTTTGCCGGGAATCAGCGCGGTAGTGATCACAATGTCGGCCTGCGCGGCACGTTGATGCACGAGTTCGGACTGGCGCCGCTTGTAGTCGTCCGACATTTCGCGCGCATAGCCGCCGGTGGTCTCAGCGTCGGCTTTTTCCTCGACGCTCATCGGAACTTCGACGAACTTCGCACCCAGGCTTTCGACCTGCTCTTTCACGGCGGGCCGCACATCGAACGCCTCGATCATCGCTCCCAGGCGTTTTGCAGTCGCTATCGCCTGCAGGCCAGCCACGCCTGCGCCCAGTACGAGCACGCGCGCAGCTTTCACGGTGCCGGCTGCGGTCATTAACATCGGAAAGAAGCGCTGATATTTGTCGGCCGCGACCATCACCGCCTTGTAACCGGCGATGTTCGCCTGTGACGACAACACGTCCATGCTTTGCGCGCGCGAAATGCGCGGCAGCCATTCCAGTGCGAATGCGGTGATGCCCTGCCTTGCCAGCTCGCTCATGCGCTCGCTTTGGTGTGGCGCGAGGAGCGCGATCAAAATCTGGTTCGGCCGCAACAGCGACAGCTCCGCGTCTTCCGGCGCACGCACTTTCAGCACAATATCGACTTCGCGGTATAGGTCGCCGGCATTCGCGGCAATGCTCGCGCCGGCGCCCGTATAATCAGAGTCATTTATGCTCGCCGCAACGCCGGCGCCAGCCTGGACGACAACCCGATGTTTTGCGGCCACAAGCTTTTTGATAGTCTCGGGCGTGCCGGCAACGCGATACTCACCGGCTTTCGTCTCTGCTGGAATACCTATTTGCATGATGTGCCCGACTGGCGGAAGTGCTGCGGATTGTTATCGGTGCGGGCTCCTATTATAAATGAGCTTGGCCGGGTTGTGCTGATCAATGGGTCGCGATGCGGCCGCGGGTATGAACGCATTATGCCTATACCATGGCCCGACATCGGCTGCCGCGAGGACCCGGAGTGATCCGGACTTCGCCGGAACAAACACCGGAAAGTCGCACCAAGCCGCCGGTGCTGATGCTGATGGGGCCGACGGCGAGCGGCAAAACCGCGGTCGCGCTGGCGCTCGCGAAACGCTTTCCGGTCGAAATCATCAGCGTCGACTCGGCGATGATCTACTGCGGCATGGATATCGGCACGGCAAAACCGGATGCGCGAACTCTGGCCGATGTGCCGCATCACCTGATAGACATCATCGCGCCGCACGAACGATATTCAGCAGCCCAATTCTGCGCCGATGCG
>JBGTFJ010000263.1:0-7195 GCA_041747355.1 Burkholderiales bacterium | reverse complement strand
ATGCAGGTCGTGTTCGAGGGCCTCGGCGCAATCGTCCTGCGCAGACTAGACATCGGTCTGACTAAACACGGAGCGCGATTTGCGCCGCTGCGCCTCGTACTGCTGCGGCAGGAAGATGCGCATCATGAATTCGGGGTGCGCTCGCTGCAGCGCCTGGTCACCTCGGCCGATGAGCGCACCGGACTGCGCGCAGCGTGCGCCGAGTATTGCGCGCTGAATGACGCTATTCTGCATGCTTGCAGCGAGCTGTTCGGCGATTTCGATGCCGAGATAGCCGAATACATCGAGCAGGCGCGTATCGGCCTGCCCGCCTTTCTAACGTCGGCGGCCACGTGATTTCCGTCGTCATTCCGACGTACAACGAAAGCCGGGCATTACCGGCGACGCTCGCGCGCTTGTTCCGGCAAAGCGGCGATTTCGAAGTTATTGTCGTCGACGGCGGCAGCAGCGACGACACGCCGCAACTGGCGGCGCGCGAATCTCGTGTGCGTTTGCTGGTCGCATCGAAAGGACGCGCGGTGCAAATGAATGCTGGCGCCGCGGCGGCCAACGGCGCATGGTTGCTGTTTCTGCATGCCGATACCCTGCTTCCCGCCGACGGCCTGACGACGATACTCGGGCTGGACGAGCGCTGCCAGGCCGGGTGCTTCCGGCAGCGCTTCTCGGGCAATGACTGGCGTCTGCGGCTGATTTCCCATTTGCATAATTTGCGCTGCCGCTGGACACGAATTATGTATGGCGATCAAGCGATGTTCGTGCGCCGCCCGGTGTTCGAAGCGCTCGGCGGCTTTCCGGCGCGACCGATACTGGAGGACGTGCTGTTCAGCCAAAAGCTGGTGCGGACGACGCGCCCGCTGCTGCTCGACAGTTATGTGGTGACAGACGCGCGCAAGTTCCTGCAGATGGGCATCTGGAAAAGTCTCGGGCGCGTATTCTTGATCATGCTGTGCTTCGAACTGCGTCTGCCGCTCGCGCGCCTGCCCGCGCAGCGCTTTTTCAGCGATATCCGCTGATCACACCATAACCCAGGCCTCCCCGATTGCACGCCACTTTGCCCCTTCTCGAAGCGACCGGTTTTCCGCCGATACGACGCCGAAAAACCGAGACCCTGCAAGTCAATCTCGGCTACCGCTGCAACCAGACCTGTGTTCATTGCCACGTCAACGCCGGCCCTACGCGCACCGAGATGATGAGCCGGGAAACCATAGCAGAGGTGATCCGCTATCTCACCGACCATGGCGTCGCCATTCTCGACCTGACCGGCGGCGCGCCCGAGCTGAACGAACACTTTCGCCAACTGGTGGCGGCGGCTCGCGGGCTCGGCGTGCACGTGATCGACCGCTGCAACCTGACCATCCTCGAAGCGCCGGGTTTCGAAGACCTCGATGCATTCCTCGCCGACAACCAGGTCGAGGTCATCGCCTCGTTGCCGTGCTACTCGCTGGACAATGTCGACCGGCAGCGCGGCAAAGGGACGTTCGCGAGCAGCATCCGCGCCCTGCAGCGGCTGAATGCGCTCGGTTATGGACGCAGCGGCGAGGGGCGCAGCGCCAGCGGTCTTCAGCTCAACCTCGTCTTTAACCCGCAAGGCGCATCGTTACCGCCGAACCAGGCCGCGCTCGAAGCCGATTACCGGGTCCGGCTGGGCGCGGACTACGGGATCGAATTCAATCGGCTGTTCGTGCTCGCCAACATGCCGATCGCGCGGTTTGGCAGCATGCTGGTTTCGAAGGGCGAGTTCGATCCTTATCTGGCGCTGTTGCGCGCCGCGCATCGCGAAGAAAACCTCGAAGGCGTCATGTGCCGTTCGCTGATCAGCGTCGACTGGCGCGGCTATGTGTATGACTGCGATTTCAATCAGATGCTCGATCTGCCGCTGCGCCGGAACGGCAAGCCGCGGCTGCACTTATCGGAACTCGTCGATGCCGATCTCGACGGCAATCCTATCGTCGTCAAGGATCACTGCTATGCGTGCACCGCCGGGCAGGGCAGCAGTTGCGGCGGAGCGCTGAAGTCTGAAGCTTGAAGCCTTTACGGGTTTCGGGCGTCCGCCGTGCTGTCGATCGTCATCCCGACGCTGAACGAAGCAGCGGAAATCGCAGCGACGCTGCGTCCGCTGCAAGCGTTGCGCGCGCTCGGCCATGAGGTGATAGTGGTCGACGGCGGCAGCGCCGATGCAACACTGGACGAATCGCGCCCATGGTCCGACCAGATCGTCCATACGCGCAGCGGACGCGCCCGACAGATGAACGCCGGCGCCGCGATTGCGCGCCATTCGATGCTGTTGTTCCTGCACGCCGATACGCGCTTACCGGATAATGCCGATCGGCTCGTCCTGGGTTGCCGCAGCGACGCCATGGACGAGCACTGGGGGCGTTTCGACATTCGCCTGTCCGGCTCCGCCAAAGCGCTGCGCATGGTTGGATTCATGATGAACTGGCGCTCGCGCCTCTCCGGCATCGCGACCGGCGACCAGGCGATATTCGTCAGCCGTGCCTTGTTCGACGCGGCCGGTGGTTATCCTGAAATCGCGTTGATGGAAGATCTGGCGCTGTGCAAACGGGTGAAGCGCCTTGCCCGGCCTCGCTGCCTGCGCGAACAGGTCGAGAGTTCGAGCCGGCGCTGGGAAAAAAACGGCGTGATCCGCACGATTCTGATGATGTGGCGCCTGCGCCTGGCTTACTGTTGCGGCGCCAGCCCGCGCCTGCTCGCGAAAATTTATGCCGGTCAGCAGCAGCGTTGATGGCGTCGAGCGCGTCGATTGCCGCGTTCTCGTGTTTGCGAAGGCGGCGATTCCGGGACGAGTCAAGACGCGTTTGATTCCAGCCCTCGGTGCGAAGACGACGGCCGCCCTGCACGAAAAATTGCTCGAACATACTCTAGAGACCGTATGCGCCCTATCGTCCAACGCGGACGTCGCGCCGAGCGCAATCCAGCTTTGGTGCGAGCCGTCGCGCCGGCATCCGTTTTTTCAGCGTTACAGCCAGCGCTTCGACTTGCGCAGCCAGGTACCCGGCACCCTTGGCGGGCGCATGGCGCACGCCTTCGAGGCGGGCTTGCACTCCGCTGAGCGTGCAATCGCCATCGGCTGCGATTGTCCGGCGCTGACCCCGCGCCATTTGCGTGAAGCCGCGGCATTGTTGAAAACAGGTTACGACGCGGTGATCACGCCGGCCGAAGACGGCGGCTACGTACTGCTTGGGCTCGCCCGCTTTTCGCCCGTCGTCTTTGAGCGCATCGCCTGGGGCACGGGCACGGTGCTGGCGCAGACCCGGGAGCGTCTCGCATCGCTTGCCTGGCGCTGGCATGAAATGGCGCCCTTGTGGGACGTCGACCGCCCCGAGGATTATGCGCGCATGCTCGACGAGCAGGTTTTGCCCGGCTGGAAACAACGGCAAGTCGCGGATCAGCGCACTGCGCCGACAGGGGCAGAAGCAGGGGAATGAGCGCAAGGCAACGCGAATTGTCATGCGCGTGGTTTTGATAGTAACCTAGTCCCGCTAAGCAGACGTTAGTCTGCCTCGTACCAGTCCCGCCCCTGCCTTCATCATGCGGTTCTACTATCCAAAATCTTTTCTAAAGCTGATTTTTATCGGCTTCTCGCTGGTCGTGCTGCCGCTGTTCGCGGCCTTGATCAATAATGCGATAACCGTCGATCGTCTGGCGGACAAGAGCCAGGAAGCCGTCTACCAGGCGGTTCAGGCGACGCACAACAGCCGCACGTTAATCGAACTCATCGTGGCGATGGAGCGTAACGCGCGCCAGTTCGTGATTCTCGGCGACCAGTCGTTGTTCGACGCCTATTTGGGGGCGCGCGAGAACTTCAGGAACACGGCCGCAAATTTTGCCAGCTTGCGGTTCGACCTGGCGCAAATGAGCGAACTCGACCAGATCCGCCAGCGCGAACGCAAGATCTACGCGATGCTGACGGAAAACCGCAGCGAGCCGGGACAGTTGAAGCGTGCGGTCGAGGCGTTTGTGCCGCTGTCCAACCTGGCGCAGGCGCTGGAAGCGCGCAGTCGCGATCTGATCGAGAGCGAAGTCGACGCGATGAAGAAGATCGCAGTCAAGGCGCGCTACATCATCTTCTGGCAATTGCTGGCGATGATTCCGGTCGCGGTATTTCTCGTGATCGGCTTCTCCATCCTGATCTCGCGGCCGATCGTGCAGATCGACAGCGCGATCCGCCGGCTTGGGGATGGTGAATTTGGCCAGCAGATCGTCGTCAATGGTCCGCAGGATCTCGAATATCTCGGCAAACGGCTGGACTGGATGCGACTGCGCCTGATCGAGCTCGAAGAGCAAAAAAGTAAATTCCTGCGGAATGTTTCACACGAGCTGAAAACGCCGCTGACCGCCGTGCGCGAAGGCACCGAGCTGCTGTCCGAAGGCGTTGTCGGCAAGTTGAGCGCGCAGCAAAGCGAGGTCGTCGAAATCCTGCGCCATAACGGCATCGCGCTGCAGCGGGTTATCGAGGATATGCTGAATTACCAGGCGGTGCAGTTTCAGAAATCCGATTTGCACTGGCAGCCGGTCAGAATCAAGTCGCTGATCGAGCTCGTCGCGGCTGACCAGATGCTGACGGTGCGCGCCAAAGGCATCAAACTCGACATCGTCTGCCCGGACATCACGCTCGACGGCGATCCCGAGAAAATAAAAATCGTTATCGCCAATTTGCTGTCGAACGCAATCAAGTTTTCGCCGCAACGCGAGACCATCCGTATTCGCGCACGCCGCCGCGATAACGAGATCGTGCTGGAAATCATCGATAGCGGCCCGGGCATAGCGCCCGACGACAAGGACAAGATTTTCGATGCGTTCTACCAGGGCGCCGCAAAAGCGGAGGGTTATGTGAAAGGCACCGGCCTCGGGCTTTCGATCGTGCGCGAATACGTGATGGCGCATTACGGTACGATCAAACTGATCGATCCGATTACGCACGGGGCGCACTTTCGCATTACGTTGCCGGCCAATCACGCGGAGCCGGCATGACGCGCAAGAGCTCGCTGATCGGCGTCTGCATTGCCTGGGCCGCGCTTCCAGTCGCGTCGGCCGCAGTGGCTCCGCTATCGCTTGCGGCGGCGGCCACTGCTCAGCCTGGGAATGAAGCTGCATCGCCGGGTTCCACTGAAATGGCGGAGAACCGCGCGCTGAGCGAACTGGAAAAATTGTTTACGTATTTCGAAGAGGTCCAGAAGCTGACCAGGAATGAGAGGCTGCAGGAATACGAGTTGCTGAAGCGGACCCTGGACCAGGACAGAAGCGAATACGTGCGGCTGCAGCTCGCCATTCTGCTCAGCGTTCCCGATTCGACATTCCACGACGAGGCGCGCGCGCAGTCGCTGATCGATCCGATACTCAAGGAAAAGCCGGGGCGCCCGCAGTTGCGGCCGATGGCTTATCTGCTCAGCATCCTGCTCGCCGCGCAGCGAGATGCCGAGGAGGAGTTGCGCGTGCTCAAGGAGGCCTTGCAAGACGAGGCTGAACGCAACCGTACGCTTGAACAAAAGCTCGAAGCTTTGAAAACTCTGGAAAGAAACCTGATAGAACGCGAAAGCGGCAATCGACGCAAACCCCAATGAGCGCAAAGCCCAGGATATTGATCGTCGATGACGATCCCGATTTACTGAAACTGCTGTCGATCCGGCTGAATGCGGCCGGTTACGAAATCAGTGCGGCAGACAGCGGTGAAAGAGCGCTGGCCCAGTTGACCCGTATCCGCCCGCAACTCGTGATCACCGATTTGCGCATGGGCGGCATGGATGGCATGGCGCTGTTCGATGCGGTACACAAAACCAATCCCGTGCTGCCGGTTATCGTCCTGACTGCGCACGGCTCGATTCCGGATGCGGTCGCCGCGACCCGCCGCGGCGTGTTCGGCTATCTGACCAAACCGTTCGACGGCAAGGCCTTGCTGCAGCAAGTCGAGCAGGCGCTGACCTTGAGTGGCGGCTCGAACGAATCGGCGGACAGTGCCGACAAGCTGGACTGGCGGCGCGAGATCATCACGCGCAGCCCGGTCATCGAGGATATTTTGGCCAAGGCGAGGCTGGTCGCCGAAAGCGACGCTGGCGTTTTCATTTTCGGCGAAAGCGGCACCGGCAAGGAATTGCTGGCAAAGGCCATACACCATGCAAGCCCACGCCGTTCGCGCGAATTCGTCGCGATCAATTGCGGCGCCATTCCCGAACCGCTGCTCGAATCGGAGCTGTTCGGCCATGTCAAAGGCTCATTTACGGGTGCGACGCGCGACTACAAAGGCCTGTTTCAGGCAGCGACCGGCGGCACCTTGTTTCTCGACGAAATCGGCGACATGCCTTTGCCGCTGCAAGTCAAATTGCTGCGCGTGCTGCAGGAGCGCGAAGTGCGGCCGGTCGGTTCTACGCAGACGGTGGCGGTCGATGTCCGCATCATTTCCGCAACGCACCGCGACCTCGACGAGCAGATAGCTATCGGGCATTTTCGCGAGGATCTATCGTATCGTCTGAACGTGATTTCGTTTGCGCTGCCGCCGCTGGCCGAACGCCGCGAGGATATCCCGCTTCTTGCCATGCATTTTCTGGCGACACTCGCCGCGCGCTACAAAAAGGAAATCAATGGCTTCGCACCCGAGGCGCTCGAGATGCTGCTGACTGCCTCGTGGCCTGGCAACATCCGGCAGCTTTACAACGTCGTCGAGCAAACGGTCGCCTTGAATACCACGTCTATCGTTCCGGCAACCTTGATGCAAAGCGCGATCAGCAGACAGACCGAGGAGTTCTCTTCGTTCGACGAGGCGCGCAAACGCTTCGAGCGCGATTATCTTGCCCAGCTTCTGAAAATTACCAGCGGTAATGTCAGCCAGGCATCGCGGCTGGCAAAACGCAACCGCACCGAATTCTACAAGCTGCTGCAACGCCACCAACTCGAACCCGCCAGCTTCAAGGCCGCGAAAGTTTGAGCGATACGCACATCGGACGATTCACGCCGCGCTTGTCGCCAAACCCCTACATGATCGAGTGATCCATGGTGCTGTCAGTGGCGCTAACCGCCTGAAGTTGTGACCGTTCCAGGTTTCGGCACAATCCTTGCTGAAGGATGGTCACTCCACTAATTTTGGTTGACGCTCATGGAAACCCGGGAAGGCTACCTGTACCCGCTGCTTGTGCTCGGCGCGCTATCGTTCGTCGCGCTCAGCATCGTTGGCATTGTCGAG
>JBGTFJ010000262.1:0-2198 GCA_041747355.1 Burkholderiales bacterium | reverse complement strand
ACCTGCTCTGGCGGAAGCGGGCGCGCTACTGATGCTGCGCTGCGCACCAAAGACAGGCGAAGCCTGGGCTTGCCCATTTTCGCGGGCAGCCAGCCCGTTCTCGTCGAAACGCGATCCGCGTGGGACTTAATCAGAGGTTCCTTACGACCTCTCATAGTTCGACCATAACCTGAATTCGACCGAGACCGACATGCCCTATATCAATATCAAGATCACCGATGAAGGCGTCACCAGGGCGCAAAAAGCCGAACTGATCGAAGGCGTCACTTCACTTCTGCAACGCGTGCTCAACAAAAATCCGGCGACGACGGTGGTCGTCATCGACGAGGTCAATACCGATAACTGGGGCATCGGCGGCGAGCAGGTGACGGAACTGAGAAAGCGGCGCTAATAGCAGAAAGCAGTGTGAATTGAACGAAGCAAACGCAACATCGGCACCGCTGTACTTCCCCCTTTGAAAAAGGGGGACTGAGGGGGATTTAAACGGGCGGTCACGCCCCTCGCTTCGCCCCCCCCTTTTTCCCTCTTTTTCAAGGGGGGAAATGGCTACGACGCACCTTGCTGGCGCAAACATGAAAGCAGTTGCCGCGCTGCCGTCGGCGCGCGCTCCTTGGCGCCGTTTATCATGAAGACAAATACATCGCGCCCCGCGCGTTTTGCCTGCGACGAACGCGTAGTATCGATGCCTTTTGACCGCGGCGCATTTTCACCGACGCGCGGAAGGTCCGCAGGCTCGCCGCCCTCGGCCCAGATGCGAGCGCGTTCGGCCCATGTCGCCAACGCGTCTTTGCTGTAGCCGGTTTCGATCGACGCTTCTGAGCGCACCAGCCTCGCGTAAACGAAGTCGGACGTGAGATCGGCGAAGGACGGGTATTCGTCCGAATCGGTGAACACTATCGCCGCGTGAAACCGGCGCGCGAGCGCTATGAAATCCGCATGCGCGAAGCTCGCGTGCCTGACTTCCAGGACGTGCCGCAGCCGGCAACCGTCGATGTCCGGCGGCAGCAGCGCGAGGAATTGCGCGAAATCTTCCGGCTCGAAGCGCTTGGTCGGCGCGAATTGCCACAGGATCGGTCCGAGCTTTTCACCTAGTTCGGCGAGCCCGCTCGTCATGAAGCGCGCAATCGATTCGCCGGCCTCGGCCAGCACTTTGCGATTGGTCGCATAGCGCGACGCCTTTACCGAAAAAACAAAATCGTCGGGCGTTTCATCGCGCCACCTGGCGAAGCTCTCCGGCTTTTGCGTGCGGTAATAGGTGCCGTTGATCTCGATCGCCGTGACCTGCCGGCTCGCGTATTCGAGCTCGCGCTTCTGCGTCAGATCCGGCGGATAGAACGTCTCGCGCCACGGATCGAACGTCCAGCCGCCGATGCCGGCGCGGATGCGGCCTGGTTTTGCCATCACAGACTCCTCTCAAGGGTTGGAACAATGAGGGCATCACGCGGGCGACGACTGTTCGTTCCTCCAGCCGCGGCAATTCCGCAGCTTGACCACGCTTCTTCAGTACAATTCGGCAAGAGCCGAAAACGACCGGTTGCGGCCATAAGTTTGCATAGCGTCGATGCGATGACTTCATCCCATTTGCTGATCTGCCACCCGCATTATGCAGGCCGTGCCGTACGCAGCATCGCGGTGCGCGTAAACGATATGCGGGACAATGTGCGAGGTGCCAGGCTCGCGCTCAGCTTCGCGCTCGAAGGCGAGATCGCGCGGCTGCGCATCCCGGCGACCCGGGCGCCGCGAATGGCGGAAAAGCTTTGGCAACACACATGTTTCGAGGCTTTCCTCGGCATCGCCGGCGAGCCGGCGTATTACGAATTCAACTTCGCGCCGTCCGGGGAATGGATGGCGTATGCTTTTCGCGATTATCGTATTGGCACGACGCTGCAGGATGCAGGTTTTTCGCCGGCAATTACCGTGCGCCGCAGCGCCGAAAAGCTTGAGGTCGATGCCGTCGTTTATCTCGATGGACTGCGGTTTCCGCCGGATTCGCGGTTACGGCTCGGGCTGGCCGCGGTGGTCGAGGACGATGCGGGCGCGCTGTCTTATTGGGCGCTTCAGCACCCGCCGGGCAAGCCCGATTTTCATGATTCCGCCGCGTTTACGATAGCGCTTCAACCCGGTTCCGGGAGTGTCGATTGAAGTTTGGAATTGATCGTTTACTGGAAGAGCCGGCGCTGCGCAAACCGCTCGCAGGG
>JBGTFJ010000261.1:0-3198 GCA_041747355.1 Burkholderiales bacterium | reverse complement strand
CAGCGTGATCGCCGAAGCGCCGCGGCTGGCGCCGTATATTCCTGCGATGCGTGAGAACATCGCCGCCGACCTTGGCCTTGCCATAGGCGACGTTAATGTCAAGGCGCGGACCAGCGAGAAGCTAGGCTACGTCGGCCGCGGCGAGGGCATCGTCGTGCACGCGATTGCGGGTATCAAATGTCTGAAATCGGACGACCGGGCAGCGAGCTGACGTCCGCCGCTTTTTCTTCCGACGCTATTTCGTCCAGCGCCATCCAGCGCGTGTTCTTCGCGCTTTGGCCAAATCGGGCAGTGCGCGACGCGCTCGCCGATATTTCCCGACAAGTGCATTCGTATTGCGGCGGACGTCCGACCAACGCAGAGTCGCTGCACATGACGCTGGCATTCCTCGGCGCAGTGCCGGAAAAACGGATCGGTGCGCTGCGTGTAATGGCGTCTCAGGTTCGTTTTGCGCGCTTCACACTGGAACTCGAAAGCGTCGGTTGCTGGCGCCACAACCGCATTGCCTGGATCGCGCCGCAGACCGCGTCACCGGGATTGAGCGATCTGGTTGCGAAGTTGGAAGCGCGGCTTGCGGTCAGCGGATTTACCTTCGACCAGCGTCCTTTCGCGCCGCACGTGACGCTGATCAGAAAGGCGGATTGCAAACCCGGATTGCCGAGCTGTGCTGCGCCTGGCTGGCAAGTCGACGAATTCGTGCTCGTGGAATCGGCCGCGGGGCAGCCCGGTGCGGCGTATCAGATCATCGGCCGCTGGCGCTGCGATTGAACGAGGCGGCGGTCGCTCCCCTCGACGGGGAAAGGCAGGGATGGGTGAAGTAACGGCTCGCCAGTGTCAAATTCCCGCGTACCAGTTGTAGCCGTTATCTTCCCAATAGCCGCCCTTGCCGCCGGCGATTGATGCGAAACTCTCGACCAGCTCGATACGCATGATGTATTTCGCCATTTTGTAGCCGAGCTGCCGTTCGACGCGGACTCGAATCGGGGCGCCATTGGCGATAGGCAATGGCTGATCGTTCAAGTCGTAGGCAAGAATGGTCTGTGGGTGATGCGCATCCTCCATGTCGATGCTTTCGTAATATTTCGCGCCGCTGTCTTCCATCGGATCGGCGCAATAGAAAACGGCGTAACGCGCCTGCGGCATCACGCCGACGACTTCGAGCAGTGTACCCAGACTCGCGCCTTTCCATTTGCCGATCGCGCTCCATCCTTCGACGCAGTCGTGACGCGTGATCTGCGTACGGTTCGGCAACTCACGAAGCTCGGCGAGGGAGAACGCCATCGGCCGCGCCACGAGACCTGCGATTTCCAGCTGGTAGCCGGCAAAATCGTCTTGCGACAATGCCAGGTACTGCGGGTTTTGCGGAACGCGCGTGCCATTGCTGCGAAATGTCGGTGACAGATCGGCTGCGCTGAACTCCTGCGCCATCGACGTGCGCGAAGTGACGAGATGTTGAGTTGCGCTGCTCAATTTTTCGCTGCCAGCCAGAAAATTCACGAACCACTCGGTGCGCGACAAGCGATCGCATCCGGCCAGAAAGAGTGTGCCGGCTGCGCCTGCGGCCCTGGTCAGGAACTGGCGGCGCGGTAAAACAGTTGTTGGCTTCATGGCTTGTTCTCACGGTTGCTTTCCGCTTCGACGCGATAACGCCCGGTAATCATCGAACGCAGATTGTTCCAGAATCCGCTAATGATGACTTCGAAGACGTGAACCAGAACGAACAGCACCAGCGCCCAGGCGACGATAAAATGGATGGTGCGCGCCGATTGCCGGCCGCCGAATGCATCGACCCATCCCGGAATCACGGAGTTGAGCCACGGCGACATCGCCCAGCCCATCAGGATGACGAGCGGCAACAAACCGAAGATCACGATCAGATAGCTGAGTTTTTGCAGAACGTTGTAGCGCGTCGCCGCTTCACCGCTCGGGTGGCGCAATAGCAGATGATCCCTGAACGACTGGCCGATGCCGCGCCAGTCACGCTGGCTCGGGGCGAGATCGCGAGCCAGATGGCGGCTTACAACGGAATAGGACACGTAAACCAGCCCGTTGATGACAAACAGCCAGGCAAAGAACAGGTGCCAGTGGCGGGCCATCGCCAGCCATTGCGCGGAGGGAATCGTCGCCCACGCTGGAAAACCGCGTTCGACCAGTTGACCGTTCTCATTTCGCGAGGCCCCGAGCACGCCGGTAGTATTGAACTCATGGCCGAGAACGCGGGTCACACCGACCACGCTGCCGCTCGCGCTTTCTTCGGCTGCCATCTCCAGGATGGGCGGGCGCCCCGTGTATGACGACTTGCCCCAGTAGAGCGACGGATGAGCGTTGAAAATCTGCAGTCCGCTCATCAGCAACAGCGCCAGCGCGATGACATTGACCCAGTGCATAATGCGCACCGGCCAGGAGTGCCGGTAGATCCAGCGCGTACTGCGAAAGTCTCGATCGTTTTGCATTCCGGGACAGGAGTTTTAACCTTAACTGGGTCGAATAACGACGCCGCACCTTACGCGGTTCAACCAACAACTGCGTCGACCACCGATTCTCCGACATTGTCATGTTAAATCTGATTAAAGCATTTTTCGACAAATACATCGAGCCTGCGCCCGCTCCGGGCAATTCCGAACGGCGCCTGCAGATCGCGACTGCCGCTTTGTTGACCGAGGTGATGCGCATGGATTCCGAAATCAAGGATGACGAGCGCCAGGTCATCGAGGCGGCCGTGCGTGAACGCTTCTCGCTCAGCGATGAGCAGGCTGCCGAACTGACGACTGCCGCCGCGCAGCGTGGCCGCGAGGCGACCGATTATTACCAGTTCACCTCCGAGATCAACCGCGCCTTCGATCTCGCCGAGCGCATCCGGGTCGTCGGGTATCTATGGCAGGTCGCGCTCGCCGACAGTCATCTGAGCCATTACGAAGACCATCTGATCCGCAAAATTTCCGATCTCCTGTACGTGCCGCATCGCGATTTCATCGCCGCCAAATTGAAGGCGCGCGAAATGGTTCAAATCTCCTGATTTCAATCCTGCTGCTTGCGCTGATCGCTCACGTCCGTTCCGCTGCGGAGCGGTAATTCGATACGCGCTTCGAGTCCGCCCCCAACGCGCGTCAGCAATTTGACGCTTCCTTCATGCAAACGGGCAATGCGGTCGACAATGGCGAGCCCGAGCCCGCTGCCGCCGCCGCTGCGCGCGCTGTC
>JBGTFJ010000260.1:0-8681 GCA_041747355.1 Burkholderiales bacterium | reverse complement strand
TGCGCGGCCAGGCCGTGCCATGGGCTGAACGACAAGCCCTCGTCGACCGCCTTCGAACGCGCTTCGCTCCACGCGATCTGCGGCGGCGCGCTGATGCGCGCGACTGCGATGTGCGGGCTCAGATCCTCCGGCCACACGACGGAGGCGTCCTCGACCGGCATCGTCTCGAGATCGGTGCAGAGTTGCACGCGCAAATCCCATTCGCCGCCGTTGACCCGAAAGAACTCGACCACCGCATCGCGTAAACCATCTGGCCTGTCGTGCAGATCGACTTTTGCATCGGTGAGCGCCTTGAGTTCGGGCGAGACCGGCGCGACCGATACCTTGGCGATATAAACGCCGTGCAGCATCGGCGCCTGGCTGAAGTAAGTTTCGCCGAGCGGATTGGTTTCGGGATGACCGCCCATGCT
Organism: Burkholderiales bacterium; assembly: GCA_041747355.1. Classification (GTDB taxonomy): domain Bacteria; phylum Pseudomonadota; class Gammaproteobacteria; order Burkholderiales; family JACMKV01; genus JACMKV01. Next base: position 8,271 of record JBGTFJ010000260.1, on the reverse strand, counting down.
GATCAGTTTGACGCTCTTGCCGCCGAATGCCTCGACCATCTTTTCGACATATTGCAAGATGGTCGAAAGCGCTTTTTTCGCGCCCGGCGCCCTGTCGGTCGTGGCGGCAAGCTGCTTCAGGCTTTTCAGGAACGCCTTCAGGTCGGGCGCATTGAATGCGGGGCCATTGACCAGCACGTAATCCTGGGTCACCGCCTGCTCCGAGCCGGGTAAACGATCACCGGCAACGCCGACGATCTTGATCGCCAGGCCGCGCGGCGTCGAAACATTGTCGTCCAGAATGTCTCCTGGTGTGGTCGAAAGACGCATCACGAGCGGATACGCGCCGCGTCGCGAGAACAGACCTTGCGCCAGCATCGGCGGCAAGCCTGCGAAAACGCGCAGCTCACCACGCAGCAGGCCATGGCTCTTGGCATGCACGCTGCGGATGGCATGAGCGGAATCCTCGAAGGTTTTCTCGCTGATCGAGCGCATGGTTGCGACCAGTTCGGCAACGGTTTCACGCTCGTCGTCCGCCGGTTTTTCCATCGAAGAGTCGTAGCGCACAAGTTGGGCTGGCGTCATTGCGGACATGCAATTCTCCGGTTATCGAGATTAGCGACACCTTCGATCGAGGTGACGAGAGGTTATGGTTTGTGAACACACGCCGCACGATGGCATCGGCGGCGTTCAATTCAGCTCGGGAACGTCACGAGCACGATGGCTGTCAGCTTGTTTCCGTTCTGGTTGCCGCTCGCAAAATTGATGCCGTAGCGTTCGAAGAGCAAGCGACACCCGGCAGTCGCCGGTTGCTCCAAAAGCCTGCAAGTCTTACATGCGGGCTTGTGATTTTGTCCGTTTGGCGAACCAGCTTACGCCGCGCCAAACGAAGGCTGGCCAGGTATCACGCTCGTGTGGCTTACTCTCGATACGGTTTACTTGTCCGCGGACTGGCAGGCGTTTGTTCGTCCAGCGACTGCCGATATCTGATACACCCTCGAATGAACTCGGGCCATTCCGGCACGACCGGGACGGGATCGGTTTTTTCGGGGAGTAACAGCCAGAGCGCCGGATGATGCCAACAGAGTTCATGTTCGCTACTGTCACGATGCTCGCGAATACCCATTCTCAACTTCTTCACCTCCGCGATCAGTTGATCCCGTGTCATCTGGTCAAGATCTCCGTCCATATTAGACTCCTGAAGCATGAATGGGGCGCTCAAGAATCGGGACTGCCAGAAAGCAGACCAGGGCCCAAGCAACTCCAACTGTTTCGTGATCTTGCGAAAACCTTCAGCGAGGCGAAATCATGAGTATGAATCGACTTTCGCAATTCCGGATTATGACGACGACTCAGCCGCTGTTGCGCGCTCGCCGGCCTCACTCGACGAGCCGTCAGCTGGAACAAGCCATCACTTTGCGCGACGAGACCACTGCCGGCAACAATGTCGAGTATCTGCACACCCTTCGGCAGCTCGATCAAGAACTCGGGGTCGCGTTCGAGATGATGAATTTTCGTGGGATCATCGCCGGCGAATTTCGACATCGCCTGCACGCTCTCCCAATAAGAGATTGTCACGAACTCGCTTTCGGTCTGGCGATCTTCGCGGAACATCTGCACGTCCAAAGCTTTTTCTTCGAGCGGCTTGATGCCGTGTTCGTATAGATATCCGGCGTACTCGTCGGCTCTTTCGCGAGTGGTGCACCCACGCCAGATTCGCGCGATATGAGGTTGCGAAGCATCATTGCGTTCTCCTTTGTGCAGTGCAAGGCTATGAAGTTTGGTCGCGTGTCCTGGCCGCTTTTCGCGCGGCGGCGGAACGCTTTGCGGGCCCCTTGGTTTTTGCAGCTGTTGTTGCCGCGGCCGAGCGCTCGGCGGGCGTCCTCCTGGCGGCGGCAGATCGCGCCTGCCTGGAAAGCGACTCGGGCGAAGCCGCCTTCTGTCCCTCGCGCTTCAATGCCGCCGTAGCTGCCCGCGACCTTTTGGCGGCAGGCTTCCCGGCTTTCTTTCCCTGCTCGAGCGCCCGCACCGCGCTTTTGCGCGTTTTCTCGGAAGTTGTCCCTTTTTCGGGTGGAGGCCAATCCACGCCTGCGCGGCGCGCCTTCGACAAGCCGATCGCGATCGCCTGCTTCGTCGATCGCGCCCCGTGTTTGCCCTCGCGTACGTGCTCGATTTCTTCCCGCACGAACTCGCCTGCCTGGGTCGTCGGCGCCTTGCCTTCGTCCTTGTCTTTTTTTGCGCGCGCCACTGTGCGTTTGTCCGGCATGTCGAATCTCCAAATATGCACGATTTATGTATGATGTCAGCGCTCATTACCGCGCCACAGATTCGGTGCGTTTCTTTGCCGTGCCTGGTGTCGTCTTTCGCGCCATATTCCCGGCAGGTCGGTCGTACAGCTTTCTGAGCTCGTCCTTGGCGCTCTCCAGCACCTTCAGACGCGATGAAGGCAAGTTCTCGCCGGCGCGATTGATGTAGAACGTGAGCATCGACATCGCGGAACGGAATGGTGAACTCTTCTTGCGCTCGCTCTCCTCGGCCGACCGCTTCAGCGAAAGCGCGATCTCGACGGCACTTTGCTGCTTGAATACGTCCTCTTCGAGATCGAGCGCATCGCTTTCGCGCGTCACCCGTCCGGACCAGCGATTGGCCTTGTGTTGGGCGGAAGAATTCGTCGTATCGTTCATGGCTCATCTCTCCCCTGGTATGTTCGAGGGCTCCCCTTAAATTTTGTTCACGGATCCTCGCCGAAGGGCGATCGGCCAGATACGCAATCGAGACCGGGTGAACACGATGTTCGGCGCCGTGGTCCTCAAGCAACTTTTTTCCCGCGCGTCAATTTCAGCACCGCATCGATCACCGCCTGCGGTTGCTCGCGTTGAATGAAGTGTCCGACGCCGCGCAGTACGCGACGCTGATAGTCGCCGCTGAAATATTGCTCCTTGCCTTCGGATGCGGCGGGCAAGGTCGCGCCGTCTTCGGCGCCGACGATCACGGTTGTCGGCGCCTTGATTTTCGGCGCTTTCGCCATGCGGGCGACGAGCTCGTCGTATTGCGGATCGGATTCAGCATTGCTCCAGCGATGGCGGTAGGAATGGATTACGACATCGACGAAATCGCGGTTGTCGAACGACACCGCGGTTTTATCGAACGCCGCTTTCGAAAAGCGCCAGCTCGGCGACCACAATTTCCACATTTCGCGGCACAGTGCATTGCGATCCGCCGCCAGCGCCTCGCGGCCTTTGTCGAGATTGAAATACCACTGATACCAGTAAGCGCGCGCCTGCGCGAGCGAGACCGACTGCCTGGCGTCGTGGCTCGGCGCGCCAGTGCCGTAACCGGCGGCAAGCGCGACCAGCGCCCGGATTCGTTTCGGATACAAAGCCGCGGCGGGGTAAGCCGCGCGAGCACCCCAATCGTGGCCGACGAGCACGAATCGATCGAGCCCGAGCGCATCGGCGAATTCGATCAGGTCCTGCGTCAGCGCCAGGTATTGCCCGCTGCGCGGCGTCGCCCGATCGAGAAAACGCGTTTCGCCGTAACCGCGCACATACGGCGCGTAGGTGCGGAAGCCTGCCGCGACCAGGCCATCGCTGACTTTGTCCCAGGTTCTGGCGTCGTCCGGAAAGCCGTGCACGAGCACCACGGGTTCCGCGTCCTTTGCGCCGCGCGCGTGGTAAGCGATTTCCAGGTGTCGTGTCAGCACGCGCTGAATTGAGTTCTGCATTCCAGTGGGTAAGGTCGATAGCGATGATGACGTGAACGGGTTTGCGTGAGGGGTGCGAATTTTCGTCATGGCCCGAGAAATTCGAGCAGCGCATCGTGAAATCGCTGCGGCGATTCGAGATGCGGAATGTGGCCGACGTTATCGAGTTCGACCAGTTTCGCACCGGGGATGTCATTCGCCGCGGCGCGACCCAATTGCGGATACTGGCCGAGCGTTTTCAGCACTTCGGGCGACACCTGTCCGCGCCCGAGGGTCGTGCGATCTTCCTGACCGATCACGAGCAGGGTCCGCGTTTCGATCAAAGCGAATTCGTGGCGGACCGGCTGCTGGTAGATCATCAGGTAGGTCAGCGCCGAGGATTTCGCCCAGCGCGGATACTCGCCGGACAGCGCGATACGCGCGCGCACTTCGACGAATCGCTCGTAGATTTCCGGATTCCACTCGACCACGTAACGTTTGACGAATTCGCGGATCTTCTGCGGATCGCCGCCGTTCAATTCCTGCTGGTAGATTTCCCCGGTCGTCCGCGGCGGAATTGTGAAGCGATAGTCTTCGAGCCCCATCGGGTTTTCGAGCACGAGGTGCGTCGTCATTTGCGCATACGTGCGCGCGAAGCGCACGGCGAGCATGCCGCCCAGGGAATGGCCGACCACCGCGGCCTGCTTGATGTTCAGGTGTTCGAGCAGGCGTGCCGTGTTCGCGGCGAGAAGATCGAAGCTGTAGGCAGTGTCCGGTTTGCTCGATTTGCCGAAGCCGATCTGGTCGGGAACGATTACGCGATACCCTTTGGCGGTCAGCGCCTCGATCGTTTTTTCCCAATAGCTGCCGTAGAAATTCTTGCCGTGCAGCAGCAAGATCGCGCGGCCATGGGCCGAGGCTGCTGGCGATACATCCATATAAGCCAGGCGCGCCGGTTCGCCGTCGATCTCGAGCGGCAGGAAGTGCACGGGATGCGGATACGGATAGGTTTCCAGTGCGCTGCCCAGGGCGGTCGAATAAACCTGCGCGGCGACAGCCGGGGCAAAGGCTACGGCGGCCAGGGATAAGCCGATCAGCAGGAAGCGTTTCGTTTTTTGACTTGCGCTATGCGCGCAATCACTCATGTCCGCTCACGAATGAATGAATTTGGCGATGCGTAATGGCTACTACTTGCCTGCTTCGAGGCCCAGCCGTTCATGCCACTGCGCAAGCGTCTCGTCGGGGTACTCGTCGAATTTCTTATCCTTGCGCTTCGCCTGCACTTCAACCCAGCTCGCCTTCGATCCCAGCAACATGTGCGTATGCTCGGGCGGAACCGGCAACGCGCTGTCGATTGCCGAAGCGTGCGGATGCACGAGATCCGGCCATTCCGGATCCCACAGCCACAGCGCACTTCCGCAGCGCTTGCAGAAGTGGCGGCGACCCGAGCTGCGTTCCTTCTTGCCTGTTTCTTCATCCACCGTTCGTGCGCGATAAACGGCGATGTCTTTCTTGCCCTTGACCTTGAGGGTCCTATTATCGCCGCTCAGATTGATCGCAAAACCGCCGGCGCCGGCTGTCTTGCGGCAGATCGAGCAGTAGCAGCGCATGAACGGATACGGGTGCGCCGATTCGAGCTTGAAGCGAACCGCGCCGCAATGGCAGGAACCTTCGAGCTTCACGCTACCGCCGCGCCGATTTGCTTCAGGATGCCGAGTTCGTCGGAGCTGCCCCAGCGCTCGACCATTTTGCCGTTTTCGAACCGCGCGATCTGCATGCCGCGCGCCTTGATGCGTTTGCCGGTCGCCGACACTTTCCAGCAGTCGCCATTGTGGGTGCCGGTGACGGTATAGGCGAAAGCAATGTTGTCGTCATCGACGACCTGATGCTCGACCGCGACGGCAAGGTCCGGGAATGCGCTGCGGAATTTGGTGAAGAACTTGATGAAGCCTTCCGGCCCGGGACCTTGATCGGGCGCCGGATCATGATCGAGAATGTTCGGCGCCATCACCTGGTTGAATACATCGAAATCGCCCTTGTTGACGGCTTCGCCGAAACGTTTGCTGGCTGCGAGGTTGTCTTGCTTGCTCATGGTTTCTCCTTGGGAACCTCTGATTAAATAAATGTCATTCCCGCCCCCGAGTAGAGCATTCGAGGGCAGGCTCCAGCGGGAATCCAGGTTTCTCATAAAGATCTGATTCTGCGAAACTTCTGGGTTCCCGCTTGCGCGGGAATGACAGCGAGAGGGCATAATCAGATGTCCTTTACTGATTCACGCGAACACCTTGTCGAGCGTGATCGGCAGATCGCGCACGCGCTTTCCGGTGGCGTGATAAATCGCATTGGCGATCGCCGATGCCGTGCCGACGATGCCGATTTCGCCGAGGCCTTTGACGCCGAGCGAATTGATGATGTCGTCGTGCTCTTCGACGAATATCACTTCGATGTCGTGGATGTCGGCATTAACCGGGACGTGGTATTCGGCGAGGCTGTGATTCATGAAGCGGCCGAACTGGTGATCGAGATGGCTCTCTTCTTCGAGCGCCATGCCGATGCCCCAGACTACGCCGCCGATAATCTGACTGCGCGCGGTTTTCGGGTTCAGGACGCGACCGCCGGCGACCGCGTTGACGACGCGCGTCACGCGCACGGTGCCGAATGCTTCGTCGACTTTGACTTCGGCGAAAATGGCGGAGCGCACATACATCGAATACTTTTTCGCTTCGCTACCCGGCGCCGCGGACACTTCTTGTTCAATGCTCGCGACCTTGGCGTGGCGCATCGCATCGCCGAGGGAAACGCTTTGCGATGCATCGCGCTTCGATCGCATCCGGCCATCGATGAATTCGATGTCTTCGAATTTCGCATTTGCCAGCGGCGAGCCTTTGATCTTCCTGGCGTAGCCGAAAAGTTTCTTGCCGACTGCTAGGCAGGCCTCCTGCACCGCCGGCCCGACTGTCGCTGCGGTCCACGAACCGCCTTCGACCGGCGCCATAGGCAGCGATGAATCGCCGAGCTTGAACGTCACGTCGTCCAGCGCCAGGCCGAGCGTTTCAGCGGCGATTTGCGTCATGATCGTGTAGGTGCCGGTGCCGATATCGGCCGTCGCGGAGCTGACTTCGAGCTTGCCGTCGGCCTTCAATACCGCTTTGGCGCTGGCTTTCATCCGCTGCGCATCCCACAATCCGGTCGCCATGCCCCAACCGACCAACTGATTGCCTTCGCGCATGCCGCGCGGCTCCGGTTTGCGTCTGCCCCAGCCGAATTTTTCCGCGCCCTGCGTATAGCATTTGCGCAATTCGTTGCTCGAAAACGGCAGATCCTGATCCTGGTCTCTTTCCGAGAAATTCTTGAGACGCAGTGCGAGCGGATCGATCCCGGCCTTGTAGGCGAGTTCGTCGATCGCGCATTCGAGCGCATACATGCCCGTGGCGCCGCCGGGCGCGCGCATGTCGCAAGGCGTGTTCAGATCAAGTTGCGCGAGCTCGTAGCTGAATTTGCTGTTGGCGCACTTATACAGCGCGCCCGACCAATTGACGTCGTTCTCCTGGTAATCCTCGAAGCGCGACGTAACGGCAGTCGCGCTGTGCTTGATCGCCGTCAAGGCGCCATCGCGGTTCGCGCCGAGAGCGAGGCTCAGAAATGTCTTTGGACGATAACTCAAACTGAACATCTGCTCGCGCGTCAGCGATACGCGCACTGAGCGCTTCAATGCGCGCGCCGCAAGCACGGCCAGGAACAACTGATGCTGCGGACGCAGACCGGACCCGAACGCGCCGCCGACATACGACGAGATGACGCGTACTTCGTCTTTGGAATATCCGAATACCTTGACGACATAAGTCTGGCAGTTCGGCGCGCCCTGGGTTTTGTCGTAAATGGTCAGTTTGCCATCGGGCTCATAAACCACAGTGCTGCCATACATTTCCATCGGATTGTGGTGTTCGTACGGCATCACGTACTCGGCTTCGTGCCTGATCTCGGCGCTGGCGAACGCGGAATCGGCATCGCCGCGTGGTTTGGCCGGCGTTGGTATGCCCTGGCGTTCTTTCGGCGGCACGTAGGCTTGTGCGCGTTGCTGGTCGAGATCGGTTGCGGAAACGACGCTCTCGTATTCGACGCGGACCCAGGTCGAGGCATAGCGCGCGACGCCAAAATTCTCGGCGACGACGAGCGCCACGGGCTGCATGTTGTACTGCACTTCGTCGTCGTAGAGATGGCGAAACGGCGAACCGGGCGGAGCGACTGCGTCCCGATAGCTGCGGTCGAACCAGGCGAGATGCCTGGTTTTTTCGTGCGTGAAAACTTCGAGCACGCCTGGCACGGCGAGCGCGGCGGTCGCGTCGATGCGCTTGATTTTGCCTTTGGCGATCGTGCTCGAAACGATATAGCCGTAGGCGAGATTCGGTACGTTGTATTCGGCTGCGTACTTTGCAGCGCCGATGACTTTGGCGCGTCCGTCCACGCGGCTAATGGGTTTTCCGATGATTGCTGTAGTCATGGTTTTCTCTTTGCTGTTCGTCGCTAGATTTTGCCCCCCTTTAGAAAAAGGGGGGCAGGGGGGATTTGAGCCGCTTTAAATCCCCCTCAGTCCCCCTTTTTCAAAGGGG
>JBGTFJ010000259.1:0-3261 GCA_041747355.1 Burkholderiales bacterium | reverse complement strand
GAACGGCGCGTTTTCCTGCAACTGGGCGAGCGCCTGCTCTGCGCGCGCGCGCTTTTCCTGAACCTGCTCGGGGCTGGCCTGCTCGGGCACGCGCACCAGGATGTGCGCGAGGTTGTATTCCTCGGCCTGGCCAATTTGCGCCTCGCGCTTTTCCATGAAATTGTCGATTTCGCTGTCGGTCACGGTGATTTTGTTGTCGACTTCCCGCTCCTTCAGCCGCGCCTTGATGATTTCGCCGCGGATTTCCTCGCGGAATTTATTGAAACTGACGCCGTCAGCGACGAGTGCGTCGCGAAACGCCTGCACCGTCATCGAATTGTCCTGGGCGATCCGGCCTATGGTTTTTTCGAGCTGCGCATCGTCGATGCGCAAACCGGTTTCCCTGGCGAATTGCATTTGCACGCGCTCGTTGATCATGCGCTCCAGCAATTGCTTTTCGAGCACCTCGCGCGGCGGCAACGGCGTGTCCTGCTTGCTTAACTGGCGCGTCACGAATTTCATCTGATCGCCGAGATCGAATTCGGTGATCACGTCCCCATTGACGACTGCGATGATGCGGTCGATCGGAACGACCGCGTTGGCGGGTTTCGCTGCCTGTATCGCGTTTGCGATTCCGACGCTGGCATACAGGGCGAAAGCGGCGAGCGCCGCATGGCGAAGATAGGGCATGTGCTACCTCGAATCAGTACGGCCTGACACAGTGAATTCGGCTCATGCTCCGCTCAGTACGGTTCGGCTCAGTACGGTTCCGATATCGCCCCGACCGGGGCGACGCCGCTTGCGCGAAGTTCGCTATAGCCGAAAATGTTTTGCTTGAGAACGTCGAGCGGATTGGAGCCGATTCTCGAAAGGCCGTTCAGTTCCAGCTGGACAAAAATGGAGTTGGAGGCGTCCTGCGTAGCGACCGCGAAGCGATGGCCGACTACGCGCAGGACCCAGCAGCCGCCATTGTACTCAAAGCCCGCCAGCCCTTCCAATACACGGCTGTCGCGCAGTGAGTAATTGTAACGGGCGACGCCGCTCCATTTCGACGAGATCGGCCATTGCGTCGAGATGTCGATCTGCTCGAACGAATCGCGCGTGAATCGATAGCCGAGGTTCAACACCTTGCCGAGCGCCGGCCGGTAGGTCGCGAACACGTTGTATTTTTGCGTCCGCGGTATTTCGACGTTGTACTGGATGCCGGCCTCGGCCGTCCAGTTCGCCGAGATCGGCCCGCCGACCGCCGCCAGCACATCCGACCTGATCCTGTTGAACTGGTTGGTGTCCTGATTGGGGTCGAGCCTGACTTCCTGCGATTTGAGATTGAAGCGCTGGGCGACCGTGGCGCGGAAGCGCTCAATGCCGGTTTCCGGCTCCAGAAAGCGGGACGTCAGGCCCAGCGTAATGCGATTGGCGTCGTTGATGCGGTCGCCGCCGGAAAAATCGTTCTCCGAAAAAATCTGCGTGAAATTGACGTCGGCGACTGCGCTATCGAAATTCGGAATCGCGTTTTGTTCGCGAAACGGGATGTAAACGTAGAACGCGCGCGGCTCCAGGGTTTGTACAAAGCGTTCGCCGCCGAGACTGGTTTCGCGTTCGAACACCAGACCGCTGTCGACGCTTGTGATCGGCAGGGCGCGCGTTCGATCGGGCAAACTAGTCGTGGCCGGATCGAGATCGTAATGGGTCAGGTGATAACCGAATTTCGGCGTCAGGAAGCTGAACGAGGAGATGATCGGATAGGCGATGCTCGGATAGGCGGTGGTGCGGTTGCCGTCGGTCAGATTCGGATGATCGAAATTCACGAATTCGCCACCAAAGTTCCAGTCGCCGCCATACAGATTCGGTTTGCGCGCGCTGAGCAGCAACTGCGGGACGCGCTCATAGGGCGGCACGATCGGCGTAAGCGGATCCTGCAGCGTCTGAAAGCGCTGCAGGCGCGAGGTGAAATTGAACCAGCCGCCGTTGTAGGCAAGCAAACCTTCGCGCGGTAAATTGGTTTGCGACGTGACCGCTATGCGATTCGACAAATCGCGAAGGTAGCTGTCGTCGGATACTTTCTGCAGATCGAGATAGCCCGACCAGTTGTTATTGAAGTTATGGCTATGCTTCAGCGACAAGCCGTAGCGATTTTCATCGCGCTGCCGATCGTTGGGGAGAAATTCGACGTGCGCTTCGCCGCTGTAGAACGGATCGAGATAGCGGAATTCGGTGTTCAGCAGTAAGCCGCGCTTGGTGATCAGGCGGGGCGCTATGGTCGCGTCCTTGTCGGGCGCTATGTTCCAGTAATACGGAATGCTGATTTCCGGACCGCCTTTGCCGGTCGTGCCAAACGTCGGCGTCAGCACACCGGATTTACGCTGATCGTTCAGCGGAAAGCTGATGTACGGCGTGTACAGGAAAGGCACGCCCTTGAAAACGACGCTGGCATTGCGGGCAACGCCAATCTGGCGCGAGCGATCGATCTCGAGTCCGCCGACTCTTAAAAACCAGTCGTCGACGCCGATCGGGCAAGTCGTATAGGTCGCGTCATCGAGCTGGTACAGGCCGGGGCCCTGAAATTCGAGCACACCGGCCTCGCCGCGCGCGCCGCTGTCCCCGAACCGGTAGCGCAGGTCGTCGATAAAGCCGCGCTCGCTGCCGACGTTGAACCGCAAATGCGTGCCCTCGATCCGGTCACCGCGGTATTCGAGGCGCACATCGCCTTCGGCGTCGACCTCGTTATTGCCCGGAAAGTACTGCAGCTTTTCGCCGAAAATCGCCTGGCCTCGGCGCCGGATTTCGGCGGCGCCGCTTGCTTCGATGACGCTGTCATCGCCGTCGATGCGGTCGGCTTCGATATAGATCGGCAAATTTTCGTCGTCGCCACGGCCTGGCATTTCGGTCGAAAGCGCGGGGTCGGTCTGTAATCGAAGTCTGGCTTCTTCAGCGTGCGCGAATGCGCAAAAGGTGCCGATCGAAAGAACGATGAGTGCTCGAAGCAGGAGATTCGGCATCAAACAATGGTTTTCGGTTTAGGTGATAAAATCGCATAAAATTTCTGGCTAGGGAAGCTGAATCCAGGGCATCGCGAATATGCCAACGATATTTCATGGTTAAGTGTTGTATTTTTCATCCGCGGGTTCGCGGAAGCGTCCGTCCTTCATCGATTCGTCCTGCGTCTTTGGTCGGCAATCCGCTTCTCCCGGCAAAGCTGTGGAACGCCTGAGGCTGCTGCGCGAGTGGATCGCCGGGCAGTTTCCGGACCAGGGGTTTGAACTTGCGCCGGCTTCGGCCGAT
>JBGTFJ010000258.1:0-5278 GCA_041747355.1 Burkholderiales bacterium | reverse complement strand
AACTGCTGCGCTACAGCCGGCACATTCTGCTGGCGCAGATCGGTATAGAAGGACAGCAAAAGCTGCTCGCTTCGCACGCGCTGGTCATCGGTGCCGGCGGCCTGGGTTCGCCGATTGCGCTGTATCTTGCCGCCAGCGGGGTGGGGACGATCACAATCTGCGACGGCGACACTGTCGATCTGACCAATCTGCAGCGCCAGATCGTTCATCACACCGGTTCGATCGGCGCCGCCAAGGTCGAATCCGCGCGCGCGACCCTGGCGCTGATCAATCCCGAAGTCCGGGTGAATGCGGTTAACGAGCGCCTGACGCCGGCGCGGCTCGATGAGCTGGTCCCGAGCGCCGATGTGGTCCTCGATGCGAGCGACAACTTCCCGACCCGTCACGCCTTGAACCGCGCCTGCGTGAAATTCAGGAAACCGCTGGTTTCGGGCGCCGGTGTGCGCTTCGATGCACAGGTCACAGTGTTTGATTTGCGCGACACTGAGAGTGCCTGCTACCACTGCCTTTTTCCGGAGACCGGCGATATCGAGGAAACCCGCTGCGCGGTGATGGGCGTGTTCGCGCCGCTGGTCGGCATCATCGGTTCGGTGCAGGCAGCCGAAGCGCTTAAACTTCTGACCGGCGCCGGTGAAACGCTGAGCGGGAGGCTGCTGCTGCTCGATGCTCTGGCGATGGAATGGCGCTCCATCAGACTATCGCGCGATCCGGCTTGCGGCGTGTGCGGCGACCGCTAGCGACTATCTTTCTCCAACGAGAGTCTGCTAACGCCGCTCTATGCGCCACATCATCCCCACCGCCGCCGCCAGAAACAGCAGGGTCGGCGCGACAGCGGTCAGGATCGGCGGCCAGGCGTTCAACAGCCCCAGGTGGGCGAACAGGCGGTTCAGCAAGTGAAACGCGATCCCGAGCATGATTCCAGCAAAAATCTTGGGGCCGATGCCGCCCGCGCGCTTCTGGTGATAGGCGAATGGCAGCGCCAGCACCATCATCACGAGCACCGCGAACGGATAACTGAGTTTCGTCCATAGCGCGATCTCGTAACGCGAGGTGCGCTGCTTGTTCTCGCGCAGATGTTCGACGTAGCGATACAGGTTCGATGTCGACATCCTTTCCGGCACCACGAGCAGCACGCTCAGAATTCCCGGCGTCAGCACCGAGCGCCAGTCAGCCAGCGGCATCGAATTGACCGAAACCTGCCGCGCCTCCAATCGCGTCTGCACGACGTCCTGCAGCCGCCACAGATTGTCCTTCTGATAATCCCCCTGCTTCGCCGTGCTGATCGTGCGCAGCCGGGCGTTCGGGTCGAATTCGTAAATCTTGATATCGAGCAGCGTTGCGTCGGGCTGAATGCGGGCGACGTTGATGAAGCTCGTATCGTCCTTGACCCAAAGGCCCGAGCGAAACTCCTGCGCGATCACGCTGCTCGTCGCCCGCAGCCGTACATACTGCGCGGCGCGATCGGCAGCCGGCGCGATGAATTCACCGAAAATAAAGGTTAGTACCGCGAACAACAGGCCAAGCTGCATCAGGATGACCGCCATCCGCCCGATCGACATGCCGGACACGCGGATCACCGTGTACTCGGAATGCTGAACGAGCTGCGCCAGCGCGAACATCGTGCCGATCAGGGCGGCGATCGGAAACAGCTCGTAGACATGCCCGGGAATGCTGAGCGCGACATAGGCGAGTGCTGTGCTCAGCCGGTAGTTGTTATCGCCGAGATTGTCGAGCTCGTTGATCAGATCAAAAAAGGCGAACAGCAGCAGCAGCGCGATGAAGACAAACAAGGTCGACAGAAAAATTTCTCTCGACAGATAGCGCCGCAATATCATTGCCGCCACCCCGATCCGGCATTGCTCATCGCCGCAGGCGGAACAACGAGTAGATCGACAAGCGCTTGTAGAACATCAGCAGCAGCAGCACGACCATGGCGATGTGCACGCCCCACAGGCCGGTCCACGGACTGATCTTTTGCTGCGCGATCCACGCCTGGGCAACGCTCAAAAAGTTGCTGTAGGTCATGAACACGAGGAGGGCGAGGATCAGGTTCAGCGAGCGGCCGGCGCGCGGGTTTGCGAAGCTGAGCGGGATGGCCAGGAGCGCCAGGATCAGCGCGGATATCGGCAATCCGGCGCGCCACGATAGTTCGGCAAGCGCCGGCGGGGTGCGCGCCCGCAACAATTCGGCTGTGTTCATCGACTTCGTCGAAGGCGCTTCTCGCGCCGCCTCGGCTTCCTCGATAAGGATCTCGTAGCGCTCGAAGTCGGTGATTCTGTACTGCCGCGAGCCCGGTGCGCCCTCGTAATGGCGTCCGTTCAGTAATATCAGATGGCGGTCGCCATTGGCCTGCGTCTCCTGGAAACCCTGCGCGGAGGCGGTCGTCGCGATTTTGCCATCCTTCATCGAGTGAATGAAAATGTTTTCGAGGCGGTTTTCGACGCTGTCGAATCGCTCGATAAAAAAAACGCGGTCCGAGTGCCGCGATTCCTTGAATACCCCGGGCGCGACAGCCGAAACGTCGTCGCGGCTTTCGAGTTGCTGTCTGAATTCAGCGCGCTTGTCGAGCGCCCACGGCGCCAGCAGCATGCTGAGCAGCGCAATCGTGAATACCAGCGGCAGCGCAAACAGGAGTACCGGGGGTATCCACGCGAGCAGACTCTGGCCGCTGGAAAACCAGACGACCATTTCCGAATCGCCATAGCTGCGCGTAATCGTCATCAGCACCGAGATGAACAGGGTGAGCGACAGCAGCACCGGCAAAGCGCCGAGCGCGGTAAATACAAGCAGCGCAAGCACACCGTCGGATGCGATCGCGCCGCCGGCGGCCTGGCCGAGAAAGCGGATCAATTGGGTGGTGATGGTAATTGCGAACAACACGGAGAAAACGGCGAGCGCCAGGGCGCCGAACTCGCGCACGAGCGTGCGGCGAAAAATCATTATTTCATGGCCTTTTTTTGACTTTTGCGAAAAAGTCCTAGGATAATTGCACGGAACCCTCAATCGCCGCCCGTCTCTGCTATCTGCTGCTGTCTGCAAATGCCGGCAGGATGGAGCGCTCCGAACAGTCTATAAAAGAATTTTCCGAACGGAGTTCACGTGGAATTTAGCATAAAAAGCGGCAGCCCTGAGAAGCAGCGCAGCGCCTGCGTCGTGGTCGGCGTTTTCGAACCGCGCAAACTGACTTTACCCGGCGAACTTTTGGATCGAATCTCGAACGGCTATATCGGCGACATCATCCGGCGCGGCGATATGGAGGGAAAACTCGGGGCGACGCTGCTATTGCACAATGTCCCGCAAACCCTGTCGGACCGCGTGCTGCTGGTCGGCCTGGGCCGCGAGCGCGAGTTCAAGGACAAGGAGTATCGGCAGGCGGTCGCGGCAGCGATCAAAACGCTGAATGAAACCGGCTCGATGGAAGCCGTGTTCTACCTGACCGAACTGGGCGTCAAAAAGCGCGATAGCGAATGGAAAATCACGCAGGCGGTGATCACGGCGATGGAAAGCATCTACCGCTTCGACCGCATGAAAAGCAAGCAGGATGAAGTCCGCCGCCCGCTGCGCAAGCTGACTCTCAGCGTTTCACGACGCTCCGAGCTTGCCCTCGGCGAGCAGGCCCTGCGCCATGGCATGGCGATTGCGAAAGGTGTGGGCCTGGCCAAGGATCTGGGCAACCTGCCGCCGAATGTCTGCACGCCGACCTATCTCGCCGAACAGGCGCAAGCCCTGGCGCGCGAACATAATCTGCAAGTCGAAGTTCTCGAGCTGAAAGATATGGAGGCGCTCGGCATGGGCTCGTTCCTGTCCGTCACGCGCGGCAGCGCGCAGCCGCCAAAACTGATCGCGCTCGAACATCGCGGCGCCGACAAGAAGCAGAAACCCGTGGTGCTGGTCGGCAAGGGCATTACGTTCGACACCGGCGGTATTTCGCTGAAGCCGCCCGGCGAGATGGATGAGATGAAATACGACATGTGCGGCGCCGCCAGCGTGCTCGGCACGATGTCGGCGGTCGCCCAGATGAAATTGCCGATCAACCTGGTCGGCATCATTCCGACGTGCGAAAACATGCCGAGCGGGACAGCAACCAAGCCGGGCGACATCGTAACCAGCATGTCAGGCCAGACCGTCGAGATTCTGAATACCGACGCGGAAGGCAGGTTGATTCTGTGCGATGCGCTGACTTATGCCGAGCGTTACGATCCCGACTCGGTGATCGACATCGCCACCCTGACCGGCGCCTGTGTCATCGCACTCGGCCATGTCGCGTCCGGGCTTTACAGCAACGACGACACGCTGGCGCGCGAGCTATTGCACGCCGGCGACGTCGCGCACGACCGTGCCTGGCAAATGCCGTTGTGGGAAGACTATCAGGAGCAATTGAAAAGCAATTTCGCCGACATGGCGAATATCGGCGGCCGGCCTGGCGGCAGCATCACGGCAGCGTGTTTTCTGGCGCGCTTCACCAAGAAATACCGCTGGGCGCATCTCGATATCGCCGGCACTGCTTACCGCTCGGGCGCCAAAAAAGGCTCGACCGGCCGGCCGGTTCCTCTGCTGACCAATTTTCTGATTCACCGCGCCGAGGATAAATCCGGCAAGGCGCGAAAAGGCGCCGTCGAAGGCGAGGGCGCCGCGGCGGCCAGCGCCGAATAACGTTCGCCCTGATGACACAGATCGATTTCTACACGCACGCCGAAGACAAATTGCAAACCGCGTGCATCCTCGCCGGCAAGGCGATGGCGAGCGATTTGCGCGTGCTGATGCTGACTGCCGATGCCGGTATGGCGGCGCGCGTCGATCAACTGCTGTGGAATTACCCGGCTATCGCTTTCATCCCGCACTGCCGGTTTGGCGATCCTCTGGTCGACGCCACGCCGGTCGTTATCGATCACTGCGCCAACCACCACGCTGACCAGGCGAGCGTGCCGCACGATGATCTCCTCGTCAATCTGTGCAGCGATTGTCCGTCGATTTTCAGCCGCTTTCGTCGCGTGATCGAAATCGTCGGACTGGACGATGACGACCGCCAACTGGCTCGCGAGCGCTTCCGCTTTTACCGCGATCGCGGCTACGAAATCCGCTCGCACGATATCGGAAAATGAGTGGAAAAATGAGCGGCAAAAATGACGGCGGAAGCGGTGCGGTTCGGCATGAAGGATAAAACCCGGGGCCCGAACGCGAAGCCCGGCGGCAAACTCGATGCGGTAACGGCCGATCCGCTTGCGCAAAAAAGAACAGAACGCGACCCGCAGTTTGCAGAAAGCCCGGTGCCGACCTT
>JBGTFJ010000257.1:0-3070 GCA_041747355.1 Burkholderiales bacterium | reverse complement strand
GGGTCAACTGCGTGGCGAGGCTGCGCAACTGGGTTGCGCGGCGCTCAGCGAGCGCGGTGCGTTCGGCGACGCGGCGTTCCAGGCCTTCGTTCATCAGCGCCAGTTGCTCGCTGACCTCGCGGTAACGCCGCTCGCCCTCGCGCAGTTGCTCCTCCGACATCATCTGTTCGGTGATGTCGGTATTGGTGCCGAACCAGCGCAGCACCTGGCCGTGGGCATCGCGCACCGGCACCGCGCGCGTCAGAAACCAGCGGTACTGGCGATCGGCTCCGCGCAGCGGAAAGGTGTCGTCCCACGCTTCGCCGGTCGCGAAAAAATACGAAACTTTTTCGACAACGCGGTCGACATGTTCCGGGTGATGAACTTCTTGCCAGCCCCAGCCTTCCATTTGCTCCAACGTAGTGCCGGTGTAGTCGTACCAGCGTCGGTTGTACCAGAAGATGTGGCCATCGGGCCGCGCCATCCATGCCAGTTGCGACATCGAATCGGCCATGGTGCGGAAGGTTTCCTCGCTTTCGCGCAGATGCGCCTCGGCTTTTCTGCGCTCGGTCAGATCGAGCATTGCGCCGACCATGCGGCAGGCTTTGCCGGAATCGTCGTGCATAACGCGGCCGCGATCGCTGACGTAGAGCGCGACGCCATTTTTATGCAGGTAGCGGTACTCGTCGCTCCAGCTTTTTTCGCCGCTATCGATCATGCGATGAATGCCGTTCACGACGCGCTCGCGATCTTCGGGATGAATGTGCTCGTACCACCAGTTCGCGGTCGGCGCGACGTCTTCCGCCTTATAGCCGAAAACTTTCTGCACGCCTTCGTTCCAAGTGACCTCGTCGGTCGCCAGGTTCCAGTCCCAGATCACGTCGTTCGAGGCATCGGCAACCAGGCGATGCCTCTTCTCGCTTTCGCGCAATACGTTCTCGGCTTGTTTGCGCTCAGTGATGTCGTAGAAGGCGGTAATCGCCCCGGTTATTTCTCCACGCTCGTCCTTCAGCGGCGAAAAAGTCACGACCACGGCGATGCGCGAACCATCCGGCCGCTCGATGAAAACTTCCACGTCCTTGACGGTTTCACCGGTGCGCAGCGCCTGGACGATCGGGCTTTCCGAGTGCGGCAGCAGGCATCCGTCCGGGCGGTACAGCTTGAACGAGCCGCAGAAGCGCTCGCTTGAGTCTCCAAGATTTGGCTCTCGTCCCCACAGTTCCACAGCGCGACGGTTGTAATTCTGCAGAGCACCTTCTCGATTGCAGGAAAAAACAGCGACCGGTCCTAAATCGAACAAAACGCGAAAGCGTTCTTCGCTGGCGAGTAGCGCCCGCTCAGCCGCTTTACGCGCGCTGATGTCGGCGACGACGCCGGGCAGACGGATGGCCTTGCCTTGCGCATCGCGTTCGACCCTTCCGCGCGCCGTTACCCAGCGCAGTCCGCCGTCGGGCTTGACGAGGCGATAATCGGCTTCGTACGTATCACCCTCAGCCAGCGCTGCATCGATCTGCTTCGATACGTGCGCGAGATCGTCCGGATGGATCTTGCGCAGGAAGGCTTCGGGCGGCGCTCCTTCGCTCTCGGCGCTGGTCAACGAGAAGAAGGTGGCGAGATTCGAATCGCCTTTCAGGCAGTTTTGTTGCAGGTCCCAGGTCCACGTTGCGATTGCGCCGGCATCGAGCGCCGTTTGCAATCTGGCGCGTGTCTCGAGCAACTGCTCTTCCGTCCGTTTCCGCCCTATCGCGATGGACGCGGTATGAGTCGCCAGTTTGATCAGGCGCAGATCTTCTGCGCTGTGCTCGCGCGGCTCGCTGTAATACAAGGCGAACGTACCGAGCACCGGGCCTTCGCCCGCGCAGATCGGCGTCGACCAGCACGCGCCGAGATCATGGGTGCGCGCGAGGTCGAGGAACGCCGTCCAGTTCGGGTCGGTCGCGATGTCGTTGGCATAGACCGGCTGTCTGGTATAAGCAGCACGGCCGCACGATCCGGTGTGTGGGCCGATTTCGATGCCGTCGATAGCCCGGGTGTAAGCATCCGGCAAGCTCGGCGCGGCGCCATGCCGCAAATGAATGCCGTCGCGATCCAGCAGCAGGATGGAAACCATCACGCCCGCCGACGATTGCGTTTCCAGCGTGCGCGCCAGCAAATCGAGCGCGTCGCTCAAGGGCGCGCCTTCGGCGATCAATTCGAGCACACGCGTGTGTCCGGTCTGCAACGCCTCCGCCTGCTTGCGTGGCGTGATGTCGCGCAGATATATCGACAGTCCGCCGTCCTTCGACGGATAAGCCTTGATGGCGAACCAGCGCTGCCATGGTTCGTAATAATTCTCCGATTCGACGCTGACCTGCTCGGCAACTGCTCGCCTGTATTCCGCTTCGAGCTTCGTTCCGCGCGTGGCCGGGAACAGCTCCCAATAGCTGCGGCCGATCATCTCGGCGCGCGTCGCACCGCACAGACGCTCGGCCGCCGCGTTCACGTAGGCAAAGCGCCAATCGCGGTCGAGCGTGACCAAGGCGTCGGTGATACTTTCAAGGATAGTCGACATGCGCTCGCCCGCGACTGTACGCGATTCCGCGTGGAGGTCTTGCAACGGCGCGGTATCGCCGCCGCCGGTTTCTGTGGTCTTCGCCGGTCCGGGCATGCTGAATGTTAAAGGGTTTGGGGAACCTGGTGCGGTGGCCGAAAGCTCATAGTAACGCTTTTATGACGAGAATCGACCATTGCCGGCTCGCCGGTTTCGTCTCCTCCTTGAGGACGAGTGGCCGGGAGCGTCGCAAATACAGACCGCACTACAAGACCGGCGCGAACAGACGCGTGATGCGCACCGCCATGCGGAAGAACAACGAGCGGTTGTTCCACTCATTGCCCTGCGCACGCGTCGCTCGCGTGAAATCGCGCTTGAGCATCGCCGCGACATCGCGCGCAAACGGGCGATCCGCAAGCAGCGCGGTAATTTCGAAGTTCAGGCGGAATGACCGGTTGTCGAAATTGGCGCTCGAAATAGCGGCGTAATCGTCATCGATCAGAAATACTTTCTGGTGCATGAATCCCGTTTCGTAGAAGTAGATATTGACGCCGACTTCGC
>JBGTFJ010000256.1:0-3494 GCA_041747355.1 Burkholderiales bacterium | reverse complement strand
GGCCCGGTTCGTTCCGCGCAGTTTCGCGTTCGCGATTTTTGGTCAGCAGATCGAACAGGTTGCGCGCTACCTCGTGCGATGCATGCATCAGCCCGCGTAGAGCCTGGGCCGGAATTTCGAGCACGCGCGAATCGCGCGAGGCAGCGACGCGACAAGTCGCCTTGCCTCCCATCACCGCGGTTTCGCCGACGCAATCGCCAGGCTGCAAACTCAGAGAGCTGGAGTCGTTGTCTATTTGCAGCCGGCCAGATAACAGAATATAGAGCTTGTCGACCTCGTCGCCCGCCGACTGGATGGTATCGCCAAGCTGCAGATCCCGCGTCGGGCAAGATTCGAGAAGCCGCGCGAGCGCAACCATATCGGCGCCGCGGAACAACTGGGAGTTCGCGATCAGATCGCTGTCTTTGCCGCTGTCGTTCACCGTGTCTTTGTCGCTGTCATTCGCCATTATTGTCCTCTGCCAGATGGTCCATCTTCAGACTGCGCGTTTTTAACTGCTTCGAAAACTGCAACACCTCTCATTACATCAGAATCTGATTGTCTGCCACGCGTGCTCGGCGGCATAGCGTGCGAGAGTATCGTCGGGATTGACGGCGACCGGATGACTGACGGCGCAAAGCAATGGGAGATCGTTGGCCGAGTCGCTATAGAACCAGCTTTCGTCAAATTGTTCAAGCGTTTGCCCGCGCGCCGCCAGCCACTGCCTGAGGCGCACCGGTTTGCCGTCGCGAAAGCACGGCACGCCTTCGACGCGGCCTGTGAATTCGCCGTCGATTACCTGGGCTTCGGTCGCGATTAATTCGTCTATGCCGAATGCGCGCGCGATGGGCGCCGTGATGAAGCGATTGGTCGCCGTAATAATGGCGCAGAGATCGTTTGGATGCCGCTCGACGAGATCGCGCGCGGGCGCCGTGATCAGCGGCGCAATTTTCCGGGCCATGAATTGGCGATGCCAGACATCGAGTTGCGCGCGAGGATGGCGCGATAGCGGCTTCAACTGAAAATCAAGAAACTCGTGTATATCGAGCGTGCCGTTACGGTATTGCGCATAGAACTCGCGATTGCGCGCTTCATAAACCTCGCGATCGAGGACATTCTGCTCGATCAGAAACTGGGCCCATTCAAAATCGCTGTCGCCGGTCAACAGCGTGTTGTCGAGATCGAACAACGCGAGGCGCATGCTTTGCTACCCCAATCGCGCCGCTGCGCCCGCAAACGTAACGGCGAGCGCGGTTTCAGTCACGCGTCTCGAGCGGCAGCGCGCTATGCATAACAGCCTTGATCAGCGGCACGGTGATATCGCGCCGCTCGGCCAGCGCCATAGCGTCTGCGGCATGGAACAAGGCGAGCAGCGAGCGCATGTCGCGCCGGGTATGGCGCAGCAGATAATCGCCGACGTCCCGACTCAGCTTAAGGCCGCGTTCATCCGCGCACCGCGCCAGTGCAGCAAGTTTTTCGGCATCCGACAGCGCATGCACCTGGTAGATCAAGCCTGCGCATAATCGCGTCTTCAGGTCTTCGCGCAGCGCAAGCCGCACCGGCGGGCTATCGCCTGCGACGACCAGCAAGGTATGGGGCTCGGTGTTATACAGATTGAACAATTCGATCTGACGCAGATCGGCGAGCCGCTCCACATCATCGAGAGCAAGCAGCGACGCGCCTTTTGCGAACAAGTCAGACTCGTCTGCGCAATGCGAATAGTGCGCGCCGCGAGACGCCGCGACGGTGGCGCGCAGCAAATGCGTACGGCCCGAACCCGGTTTGCCCCACAGGTAAACCAGCCGCTCGGACGACTTGCCCGCCACCAAATCGCGCAGCGCCTGCAGCGGTTCGCCGTTGCGGCCAGGAATGAAATTATCGAAACCCGGAGGCGCCGGCGGCGCAATATCGAGAGCGAGTTGCTTCATTCGCGCGGATCGGCAGCCGCGGCTAAAGCGTTAACGTTAAGCGGCATCTTTTTCGCCGGTGGAATCGACGATGAGATTCTCGGCATGCGTGGCGTAAAGATCGCTGGACACGTATTTCGACCGAAGATGACGCCAGCCTACCAGCAGCACGGCGGATGCCGGGAGCGCGAGCAGCACGCCAAAAAATCCAAACAATTGGCCGAACGCCATCAGCGCGAAAATCACCATGACCGGATGCAGGCCGATGCGCTCACCCACCAATCTCGGTGTGACGACATAACCTTCGAGCAACTGGCCGGCGATGAAAACGATCCAGATCGGAATCAGACCAGTGAAGGATTGAACCTGCAGAATGCCCGTCAGCGTCGCAAAGACGAAACCGGCGATCGCTCCCAGAAACGGGACGAACACCAGAATGCCGGAAACGATGCCGATCGGCAGCGCGTAGTCTAGCCCGACCAGCCATAGACCCGTCACATAATACGCGCTCATCAACAGCATCACCGACAGCGTTCCGCGCAGAAACTCTCCAAGCACGGCATCGATGTCGCGCGCCAGCGCGGAAACCTGGCCGTACCAGCGGCGCGGGATGACCTGGCCTATGCCTTCGATGATTTCGTCCCAATCGCGCAACACATAAAACAGCACAACCGGAACCAGCACAAAATTGACGGCAAAATTAATCAGCGCCACTCCGCCGGTTCGCAGCGACGGCAGCACGCGCGATGCCAGCCCGTCGGCCGCCGGCAGATTTTCGAGCAGCACTTCTTTGATCCCGGAGCCGCTCAAGTCGAGTTCGATTCCGTAACGCGCTAACCACGGTTCCACGCTTTTTGTCAGCCAGTCGATCGAGCCAGGCAGCCGCTGCACGAGGGTCGCTGCCTGCTGGGCAAACAGCGGAACCAGAATGAAAATCAACAGAATGAACAGCCCGAGCAGCATCAGCATGACCAGCGTTACACCGAGCGTGCGCGGGACTCTCCGCGCCGCGAGCTTATCGACCAGCGGATCGCAAATGTAGGCCAGAATGGCGGCAAACAAAAATGGTGTCAGGATCGGGCCCAGCAGCCAGATCAGCCACGCCAGCAGCGCCGCGAGCACGAACCACCAGACGGTGTTGGCAGGCCGTTCAGAACGCATTTGGGTTAAAATCGAAGGGAAAAGCCATAGCGCCGACAGTATAAACCAAGCAAGAACCGCGAACTTCAGGCAGCCCGTTGAAACACTCCTCCGCAGTCGAACCCCTCGATTACCGCGCCGCCGGCGTTGACATCGCGGCCGGCGACCAACTGGTCGAGAACATCAAGCCACTCGCCCGCAAAACCTTGCGCGATGGCGTCCTTGCGGGAATCGGCGGCTTCGGCGCGCTATTCGAAATCTCCGGCAAATATCGCGAGCCGGTGCTGGTTTCCGGAACCGACGGCGTCGGCACCAAACTCAGGCTCGCGTTCGAGCTTGGGCGGCACGATACGGTCGGCATCGATCTGGTCGCGATGAGCGTCAACGATATTCTGGTGCAAGGCGCCGAGCCGCTGTTCTTTCTCGATTATTTCGCGTGCGGCAAACTCGATGTCGATGTCGCCACGC
>JBGTFJ010000255.1:0-1897 GCA_041747355.1 Burkholderiales bacterium | reverse complement strand
CGCGACCAGCAGTTCCAGCGGCAGGGTCAGCAGGCGCTTCGCGCCTTTGCCGCGTATGCCGGAAAAATTCACCCACGCCATTTCATAGCCTCGCTTCGGAACGAGATCGGCTTCCATGCCGCGCCGCGTGCCGAGCCAGACCACGCTCCAGCCGAGATCGCGCAGAAAGTCGGCGACGGCCAGCGCGGGAAACACATGACCGCCGGTTCCGCCGGCCATGATCATGATGGTTCGGCCTGCGTTCATAGCGCGTAGCCCTTCCTCAGCTGGCGGTTCTCGCGATCGATGCGCAGCAGGATGGCGAGTGCGATGCAGTTGGCGGCAAGCGCGCTGCCGCCGAAGCTGAGCAATGGCAGCGTCAGGCCTTTGGTCGGCAGCACGCCCATGTTGACGCCCATGTTGATGATCGCCTGCATGCCGAGCCACAGCCCGATGCCTTGCGCGACCAGCGAAGAAAAATAGCGTTCCAGCGTCGCAGCCGTCCGTCCAATCGCGAAAGCGCGCAGCACCAGCCAGGCGAACAGGCCGATGACCAGCGCGACACCGGCGAAGCCGAGCTCCTCGGCAATGATCGCCAGCAGGAAATCGGTGTGCGCTTCCGGAAGATAAAACTGCTTTTCGATACTGCCGCCGAGACCGACGCCGAGCCATTCGCCGCGGCCGAAAGCGATCAGCGCGTGGCTTAGCTGATAGCCTTTGCCGTAAGGATCGGACCATGGGTCCATGAAGTTGATGACGCGCTGCAGGCGGTACGGTGAACTGCCGATCAGCGCGATAAAGCCTGCTGCGAGCGTCGCAATCAATCCGGCAAACAGCTTCCAGTTCATGCCGCCCAGAAACAGAATGCCCATCGCGATTACGGCTACCACAGCGAACCCGCCGAAATCCGGTTCGGCGAGCAGCAGGCCGCCGATAAACAGCATCACCGCCAGCATCGGCAGGAAACCTTTGCGCAAGCTATGCATGTGGCCCGCCTTGCGCACCGTATAGTCGGCGGCGTAGATCACGACGAACAGCTTCATGAATTCAGATGGCTGCAAATTGACGATGCCGAACGGTAGCCAGCGCTGGCTACCGTTCACTTCGCGGCCGATACCGGGAATCAGCACGATGCTCAGCAATAGCGCGCCGAATACAAACAGCGTCGGCGAAAGCTTTTGCCAGACACGCATCGGAAACTGGAACGCGAGCAGGCCTAAAAACATTCCGAACGCAAGAAATGCGGTGTGCCGGATCAGGTAATACGCCGGCTGCCGCGCCGAAATTTTGCCGGCTTCGGCAATCGCAATCGATGCCGAATAAACCATCACCAGTCCGATGCCGAGCAGGATCAGGCTGATCCACGCCAAGGTCTGATCGTAGTCGCAGATGGCTGGTTTTTTCAGCACCGGGTTGAGCATTTCTTCTCCCGGTTCTTCCTGGAGCGCGATGCGCGCAGATTTTCCACCGCCGCGCAAAACACTTCGGCGCGATGACGATAATCGCGAAACATATCGAAGCTCGCGCACGCCGGCGACAGCAGCACGGCGTCGCCGCAATGCGCCGCATCGAACGCCAATTCGACTGCTTGCTGCATGTTGTCGGCGCAGCGCACGTCGACCGAATTCGCGGCAAGCACCGCGGCGATGCGTTCGCGATCGCGGCCGATCAGCACGACGGCGCGCGCATATTCGCGAACCGGTTTCGCGAGCGGCGCGAAATCCTGCCCCTTGCCGTCGCCGCCGGCAATCAGCACCATGCGGCTTCCGCCGACGCCTCGCCCAAACCCATTCAGTGCAGCCACCGTGGCCCCGACGTTGGTTCCTTTCGAGTCGTCGTAAAACGTGACCCCGGCGATCTCGGTAACTTTTTCGACGCGATGCGGCAGCCCTTTGAATTTGCGCAGCGCATCCTGCAG
>JBGTFJ010000254.1:0-7611 GCA_041747355.1 Burkholderiales bacterium | reverse complement strand
ATTCGTCGCTCACGAATTCCGCGAAACGGTCGATGCTCGCCGGATCGGCGACATCGAGCTCGGCAAAGCGCATGTCCTGATTATTGAGGCTGGCGCAAGCCGCTTCGCCTTTGGCTCGATCGCGGCTGGTCAACAAGACGTGCAGGCCCTGCCCGCCGAGCTGCCGGCAAATCTCCAGACCGATGCCGCGGTTGGCGCCGGTGACGACTGCTATTTTCTTATGCATCGTAACTCCTAAGCGCCCGTGGAATCGTTGCCGGGTGCTGTCATGCCGCGCGGATCGAGCAAGGCATCGAGCCGGTCGTCATCGAGCAAGCGTTGTTCGCGTGCGAGTTCGCGTATGGTCCGGCCTTCCGCAAACGCTTGCTGGGCAAGCTTGGCTGCGCGCTCATAGCCAAGCGCCGGCGCCAGGCTCGTGACCATCATAAGCGAATGCTCGATCAGCGCTTCGCAGCGTTCGCGATTGACCTGCAGCCCGACCAGCAGCTTGTCGACGAAACGTACCGAGACGTTGCTGAGCAGGCGTATCGATTCGAGCAGCGCATCGGCGAGCAGCGGACTGGCGACATTCAGTTCGAGCACCGAGCCGACACCGCCGAAGCCGCCATAAGTTATAGCAGTGTCGTTTCCAATCACGCGCGCCGCGACCTGGATCATCGATTCGCACATGACCGGATTAACCTTGCCGGGCATGATCGAACTGCCGGGTTGCGTCGCCGGTAAACCCAGTTCGAAAATGCCACAACGCGGCCCGCTGCCCAGCACGCGAATGTCGTTGGCGATCTTCGACAGGCTCACTGCGATCGTCTTCAGGCTTCCCGAAGCCTCGACCAGAGCGTCCTTGGCTGCCTGCGCTTCGAAGTGATTGCGCGCTTCGAAAAAATGGATGTCCGTAGAAAAATGGACTGCGATCGCGCGCGTCAGTTCCTCGCACACGCGCGCGCCGAATTCGGCGTGTGTATTCAGTCCGGTTCCGACCGCGGTGCCGCCGATCGGCAGCTCGCGCAGCAGGTCGATCGCGCGGCTGGCGCGCGCTATTGCGTATTCCGCTTGCGCGGCATAGCCGGAAAAAACCTGGCCGACGCGAATCGGCGTCGCATCCATCCAATGCGTGCGGCCGATCTTGATGATGTCGTCGCTGTCGCGCGCGAGTCGGGCCAGTTCGCCCTGCAATTTTTGCAGCGCCGGAATCAGCTGCCTGGACAATGCCAATGCTGCCGCGACATGCAGCGCGGTCGGAAAGGTATCGTTGCTCGATTGACCGAGATTGACGTGATCGTTCGGGTGCAACGGTTGTTTCGAACCGATTGCGAGACCGGCTTTCTGGCTCGCGCGATTGGCAATAACTTCGTTGACATTGATATTGGTACTGGTGCCGGACCCAGTTTGAAACACGTCGACGATGAAATGACGGTCGAGTTCACCGCGGGCGATTTCATCGGCGCCATCCGTGATCGCCTGTGCTCGCGCTTCATCGAGTTTGCACAGATCGCGGTTTGCCTTTGCGCATGCGCCTTTCAGCAGGCCATAGGCATGGATCAGTTCGAGCGGCACAGCGCGTCCGCTGACGGCGAAGTTTTCGATAGCGCGCTGAGTACTGGCGCCCCACAGCGCCCATGCCGGCACACGCATTACGCCCATCGAATCTTTTTCTTCGCGGAAATCGCTCATGTCGGCATCGGCTCGCTATGCATCGGGATGACTCGTTTGGCTCAGGCAAGTTTGGCAGCAGTTTTTTCGGCAACCGGCTCGCGGGTGGCGCGCGGACACGTTACCGCGAAGCGGCCGTCTGCGGAAAGCGCGCCCAAGCCCCGCCTCCCGCAAGCTGGCCTGCGGCTAACGTGTCGGCGGGGCGTCGGACTCGAACAGGCTTTCAAGCTCCTGCGCAGCCTGCTTCGACGACTGGATCAGCGCGGCCTCATCCGTGTAAATCGCGTGCTGGCGTGCAAGCAGCGCTTCATCGTGTTTGCGGAAGGTGGCAACGCTGCGGCTCGCTTCGTTTTCGACGACACCCAGGCCGAGCAGCACCTCTCGGGCAAGATCGAGGCTGGACAGAAAAGTGTCGCGGCTGACGATCCTGACGCCCAGATCCATCAACTTGTAAGCGTGAAAGCGGTTGCGGGCGCGCGCGTAGACGGCGAGCTTCGGGAAATGCCGGCGCACGGTTTCGGCGGTCCGCAGCGAGGCTTCGACGTCGTCGATGGCAAGCACGAATATCCTCGCTTGCTCGGCATGCGCGGCGCGCAGCAGGTCGAGCCGCGAGGCGTCGCCGTAATAGATCTTGTTGCCGAAGCGGCGCACGAAATCGACCTGCGACGGATTGATTTCCATCGCCGTGAAGGCGATTTTATGGATACGCAGCAGGCGCGCGACGATCTGGCCGAAGCGGCCGAAACCGGCGATGATGACCTTGTTTTCGTCTTCATCGATGCGGTCGTACTGTTCATCGCCGGTTTGTTTTCGGGTAAACAAGGGTTGCACGATTCGTTCGTTCAACGCGAACAGGATCGGTGTCGCGGCCATCGACAAGGTGACGACGACGACCAAGAGCTCGCTCAAATCCTGGCTCATGATCTGATAGCTCGCGGCAACGCCGAACAACACGAAAGCGAATTCGCCGCCCTGCGCGAGTGCGACACCCAGATTGCTCGCGCTGCGATTGCTCGCGCCGCTGAATTTGCCGATCGCGAACAGCACGACGAATTTGACGCTCATGAGCGCGATCGCCAGGCCAATCACCTGCAAAGGTTGCGCGCCGATCAAACCGACATTCGCCGACATGCCGACCGCGATAAAAAACAGACCGAGCAACAGTCCTTTGAACGGCTCGATATCGGCTTCGAGTTCGTGGCGATATTCGGAATCCGCCAGCAACATACCGGCGAGAAACGCACCCAAGGCCATCGATAAACCGACCGCCTGCATCAGCAGCGCGGTCGCGATGACCACAAGCAGCGTCGCGGCGGTGAAAATATCCTGGCCGCGACTCATCGCGACTGCCTTGAACACCGGCCGCAACAGCAGCCTGCCGCCGATGATGACCACGGCAATCGCCGCGAGCGCTTTGCCGATGCCCAGCCATACCCCCGGAAACGCTACCTCAGTGGCCAATCCGTGTTCGCCGAGCCCGGCGCCGAGCAGCGGCAGCAACGCCAGCATCGGAATGACCGCGAGATCCTGAAACAACAGAATGGCGAACGAATCGCGGCCATGGCGCGCGGTCAACTGGTTTTTCTCGGCGAGGATTTGCAGCACGAAGGCGGTCGACGACAGCGCCAGTCCGAGCCCGGCAACCGCCGCAGCCTTTATCGGCACGCCCAGGATCCAGGCGGCTAACGCAAGTGCTACACCGGTAATCAATACCTGTGCCGTCCCCAACCCGAACACCGAATGGCGCAGCACCCAGAGCCGCGACGGCTGCAACTCGAGGCCGATGATGAACAACAACAGCACGACGCCGAACTCGGAGAAATGATAGATCGCCGTGACTTCGCTGATCGCGCCGAAACCCCAGGGCCCGATCAGCACGCCGGCGGCCAGGTAGCCCAGCACCGATCCCATACCGAGCCGATTGAAGAGCGGCACGACCACGACCGCGGCGCCGAGGAAAATCGCGATTTGCCCGATCAGACTCATGCGTGAATTTTCTTGACGGTGCCGTCCGCGAGCAGGAACGCCGCCGCTCTACCGCGGGGCGCTGCAGTTCAGTAAGATGCGTGCTGGATTTGCGCCGACGGTAACGATTTTACCCTTTCCGACCTCGCCATTGGCGGCTTGCGCGCTCAAGGCAACGTCGATTTCCTCACTAACCCCGACTTCACGTGACAAAAATTGCCACCCCAGCGCCCGCCTTATCCGCTATCGCGTCGGAACGCAGCGGTCAGCTCTTTCCGGCGATCGAGGCCAATGCTTCCGGCATGTTGCAGCTCGACGATCTGCACAGCATGTACTGGGAAGAATCGGGGAATCCGCGAGGCGTGCCAGTTGTGTTCCTGCACGGCGGCCCGGGCGCCGGCAGTTCAGCCGCGCATCGGCGTTTTTTCGATCCGGGGTTTTACAGAATCGTCATTTTCGATCAGCGCGGCGCGGGCCGCTCGCAACCGCACGGCGAATTGCGGAACAACACCACACCGCATTTAGTCGACGATATCGAAAAGCTACGCCGGCATCTGAGTATAGAACGCTGGCTGGTGTTTGGCGGCTCGTGGGGCAGCACGCTGGCGCTGGCGTACGGCGAAACGCATCCGGAACGATGCGCGGGTTTCGTGTTGCGCGGCATTTTCTTGTGCCGCAAAAGCGAGATCGAATGGTTTTTGTACGGGCTGAAGAATCTGTTTCCGGAAGCCTGGGGTACGTTTTCAGGTTTGCTGCCGGAACACGAGCGCAACGATCTCCTGGGCAACTACTATCGGCGCCTGACCGACCCCGATCCTGCGGTTCACATGCCGGCGGCGCGCTGCTGGAGCGTTTATGAAGGGTCGTGCTCGACCTTGCTGCCTAGCGCCGAAACGGTCGCTTATTTTTCTTCCGATAATGTTGCGCTGGGGCTATCGCGCATCGAGGCGCATTACTTCAGTCAGGACATTTTTCTACCCGATAACGCATTGCTGCAAAACGTCGAAAGGCTGCGCGGCATTCCCGCGACCATAGTTCAGGGCCGCTATGATGCGGTCTGCCCGATCGTCTCAGCGTTCGACCTGACCCGCGTCTGGCCCGAGGCCGAATACATCATAGTTCCCGATGCCGGGCATTCGGCATGGGAGCCCGGCATCAGTGCCGAACTCGTCGCGGCAACTGAACGCTTTAAGAGACTGCTGCTGCCGTAATACCTCATACGTTGCAGACGATACGCGCCACGCTGCCTCGATTTCGACAGGAGAATTCTGAGCCATGAAATTCGTCACTTTCAGCCGCAAACCTAACGGTACGGCGAGATTGGGTTTGTTGCGCGTGGACGGGGTCCTTGATCTGGCGTCAGGCGCCGAACGCACCGGCGTGCGCTTGCCGTTCGATGCGGTCGACATGATTTCGCTGATTGTATCCGCGGAACACGGGTTGGCCGCGGTGCGCGAGATCGCCGCAAGCGGTATCCAAGCCGATTTTGCGCTCGATCAAATTCAGATCCTCGCCCCGATTCCGCGGCCGCGCAAAAACGTTTTTTGTGTAGGCTGGAACTATCTCGAACACTTCGAGGAAGGCGAACGGTTTCGCCAGACCGTACAGGAACTGCCGAAACATCCGGTTTTTTTCAGCAAGGCGGTGACGGCAGTCACTGGACCATTCGACACCATCCCGTTCGATGCCGATGTTTCCAAAAAAATCGACTGGGAAGTCGAGCTTGGCGTCATTATCGGCAAGGGCGGCAAGAATATTTCCGAAGCCGAGGCGCTCACGCACGTGTTCGGTTACACCGTGATTAACGACGTCTCGGCGCGCGATCTGCAGAAGCGGCACGGCGGCCAGTGGCTGAAAGGGAAAAGCCTCGATGGCACCTGCCCGATGGGCCCGTGCCTCGTTACGGCCGACGAAATCGATCCCGCCAACGTGCGCGTGATAACGCGCGTCAACGGCGATGCCAAGCAGGATTCGAATACGCAGTATATGTATTTCAAAATTCCGCGCCTGATCGCAGAACTCTCGCTGGGCATGACCCTGGAAGCCGGCGACATCATCTCGACGGGGACGCCGCCAGGCGTCGGCTTTGCCCGCACGCCGCCGGAATGGCTGACGTCGGGCGACGTGCTCGAAACCGAGATTGCCGGGATCGGCGTAATGCGCAACCTGATCGGCGGATAGGCACGCCAGGAAATCTCTGATCGACGGAGTACTTGATTTGGCGACACTTCGTTCGCCCCTCCTCTCAGAGAAAAGGCGACACGCAGCGGCGGACAGAGCGTTTCCTCTTGAGCTGGCGGAGTAGCGGCCTGCTTCAACGGCGAATCTGGACACCCGCTCCTAAAACGTCGATCCCGGCTCGCGCAAAAATGTTTCCTCTTCCGGCGTCGAAGCGCGGCCGAGAATTTTGTTCCGATGCGGAAAGCGCCCGAAGCGGGCGATGACGTCGCGGTGCCTGTGCGCGTAATCGATCGTGCTCGACATCCCCGGTTCGGCGCGCATCGATTCGAATAGCGCAACCGCGCGGTCCTGGTCCGCCAGGTTTTCACTGTGCTCGAACGGCAAATAGAGGAAAGCGCGCTGCAAAGGCGGCAACTCGCGGTCAAGCTTGTTGCCGACCGCATCGATCGCCGCCGCCAGCGCCAGATGGTCACCGGCGAACGCGGCGGCCTCGCCTCGAAACATATTCCGCGGAAACTGATCGGTCACTAAAACGAACGCCAGGATGCCTCGCGCCGATGTCTTCCACCTGTCGAGCTGGCCCATGACGGCGGCATCGTAATCGGCCGAGAAGCGGCTGCGGACTTCGGCATCGAATGCATCGCCCCTGCCAAACCATTCCTTGCGCGGCAGGCTGATATCGTCGCCAAACCAGAACAGCAGTATCTCGTCAATGCGATTCGCCGCGATCGCGCCGACCATTGCAAGCTCAGGGCTTGGACTTGCCTGATTTGCTGCCAGGGTCGGGGGTCAAGGCGACCAGCGCGGCCTTCTGCATCTCCATGGTCTTGATGGTCATCTGCAGTAAGCCGAGGTTCATGGCCAGCCAGTTTTCGACGGCCTTCAATTCCGAAATCTTTTTTTCTAGCTCATCGGGATTCAAGGTTGGCGTCAACATGCCAGGGAGTGGAAAAGACATCGGGTTCCACATCTTTTGCATGAACTCGAACATATCGCCAGGGGCGGATGATTCAGCCATCGTCTTATCCTCCAGAAAACGAAAAGGCACCCGAAATCGGGCTGTAAACCGAGCCCTGGATCGCGATGGGAATTGCAACGTCGTGCCCCGCGAATAGAAACCGATTCATGCTGCTTATGGTACTCCGATCGATTGAGCCGAGCCCAGTGCGTCAACTCCTGGATATCGCCTGGTAACATTCAACGAAGCCATCCGGCATCGCGCCAAACCCCGGCAAAGGGTGGCGGTCAAAGCCTCGGTTAGAGGAGAGTTTCGATGAAAATTATTCGTCCGGCACCATTCGTATTCCTGACGCTGAATTCCTTTACCGCCAACGCGGTCGGTGACCGCGAAAGCACGCTCGATCTGGATTTCCAGGGACCGCGTATCGAATGGCAAGGCGCTATCGTTGAGCGCATCGATGATCGCGGCGATACCTGCTTCCTGCTCGAACGCATGGGCGACCCATATCTGTCGCGAGGCCGGAGCGAAGGTGCGCGCTTCATCGCGTGCAACCCAGGTCCGTTCGATCGGAACCAGTTTGCGGCGGGCCAGGTTTTGCGGATTACCGGCAACTTGGGCGAGGCGGTTCCGCGGCGTATTGGCACAGAGGTGTGGGAGCAGCCCGTTATCGCTGGCGCTATCCTGAAACGGGAATCGGCTACGGGTTACCCGGCCCCCTATTACGCCAGCCCCTATTACGATCCGTTCTACGGGCATCCGTATGGGTACCCCTACGGATATCCCTACAGCCCGGGTTTTTCTACCCATTTTTCTTCGGAAGGGGCTGGCATTAGGTCCGATGTAGCCGCAAACGC
>JBGTFJ010000253.1:0-2156 GCA_041747355.1 Burkholderiales bacterium | reverse complement strand
TTTCGCAGTTTCTGACGCTGTATATAACGCCGGCGTTTTACCTCAGTATGGAGCGCTTGAGCGCGATGCTGCGCAGGAAGCGTCGGGTGGTGGCGGAAGCTTGAGAGCTTTAAGCTTGCGAAGGGAGCGAGGACAAGCAGGCTGGCAATCTGAACAGGAGGTTTAGATGCGCAAATGTCTGTTGTCGGTAGTCGTAATATTCGTAGTCTCCATGGGCCTCGGTTTCATCGTGCATGGCGTATTGCTCGGCGACGACTATGCAGCGCTGCAGGCGATTTTCCGCACGCCCGAAGACGCTCATAACTATTTCGCCTACATGCTGCTGGCTCACGCTTTCTTTGCTATGGCGTTCGTCTGGATATATCTGCAAGGCAGGACCGACAGGCCGTGGGCCGGGCAAGGGATGCGCTACGGTCTTGCGGTTGCAGCGCTGGTGACCCTGCCGATGTATCTGATCTACTATGCGGTGCAGCCGATGCCTGGCATGACGGTGCTGAAGCAGATCGTGTTCGATAGCATCGGCATGATCATTCTTGGCTTAATCGTCGCGTGGCTGAACCGAAAACCCGGCTCGCGTTGACGTCAACGAACGCCGCCGTCAGCACAGGTTGCGGCTGAATGGCGGCCCCGCGACGTTGGCAAGCGCCAACGGCAGACGCCGCCAGAGCTTGACGAACAGCCGGTAGCGCGGATCGCGCGGATCGGTGATCGGCGCGTGCCCGCGCAGCACCTGATACTCGTAATAAAGCGGCTGCGGCTTGAAACCCCATAGCTTTTTGAAATCGGACGAGCCCGTTCCCAGACGGCTGCGACCGGCGTTGAAAGTGCGCAACCCGGCTAGGGCGGCGCGTCCGAGCAGCTCCCAATACATGAAGTCGTTGCCCGCGAGCGCGCGCGCTGCTTCCGTTCCGCCAGCGTAGTAAGGATTCATTTCGCCGCGAAACAAAAAACTCATCGCAGCGGCGATCGTGCGGCCGTCTTTCTGTATTGCCGTGATGTCGCAATCAGGCCCGAACGCGGCCTTCAGCGCCGCGAAATAGCGCTTTGGATAAACCGGCGTGCCGAGCCGGCGCACGCTGTCGGAATAGGCGCGATAAAAACGCGTAATGTCGTCGTCGATTTCGCTGCGCAAACCGCTACGCTGCGCTTTCCGCACCATCGCGCGGCGTTTTCCGGGAATGGCAGAAAAGTCGTAGGCTGTTTCTGCGCTCAATGCGGATTTGAACAGAACATAGGACGCATCGCATGGCCAGTCGCTATGCGCGCGGACTGGATTGCGGTATTCGAGATAGTCGACACCGAGATCTGCCGCCAGAGTTTGTGCTGCGGCATCGAGCGACTCGCGTGCCGATTGGTTCGTCGCCGCGATGCCGGCCTGCACGCAATAGGGTAAAGAGATCAGCGCATGGCGGCTCAGCGTGCTCTTGACTTCGGCGAGCGGCAGAACGCCCTGGACACCATCGGCGTTTTCCGCGTAAAGAAAGTGCGTGCGCCAGCCAAACACGTTCTCGATGATGGAGCGCCATTCGGCGCGATGAAAGAAACCCGCCGCCGGGCAGGCAAAAACGAATTCGTTCCAGCGGGACAAATCGCTATCGGCAAACTTGCCGATGCGAAAATCCTGCCGATTTTGCGCAACGAATGACGTCGCGGGGAGTAGGGCGGTGTTTTCGGTCCGACTGTCGAAAGGCACTTTCGCTATACCGTTCGCGCGATCAGCACCTCAACCGCGCGATTGACTCGAGGCACTGTGTTTAACGTACAGATATCTCACCTTTGCCCACTAGCAGGCTGCCAATTTTACAGGCCGAAGCGAACCCCTGTTTGTGGAAGATAGCCAGCACTTCAGCCTCCGCGGCCGGCGCACAGGCGACGAGCAAGCCGCCGCTGGTTTGCGGATCGGTCAGCAGTTTTTTTTGCCACTCCGCAACGCCTTCCGCGAGCCGAACGGATTTACCATAGCTCGCCCAATTGCGCGTCGATGCACCGGTGCCGTGGCCGGATTCGGCAAGTCTGAGCGCGTCGGCCAGGATCGGCAGCTGACTGAATTCGATATCCGCATCGAGCCCGGCGCCGCGACACATTTCGAGCAGATGGCCGAGCAGGCCGAAACCCGTGACATCGGTCAGCGCATGCACGTCAGGCAGATCGACGAG
>JBGTFJ010000252.1:0-3127 GCA_041747355.1 Burkholderiales bacterium | reverse complement strand
ATACCGTGGCTGACGAAGACCGCATCGGCGCGCTCGGCTGGCAGGCGGCGTCGGCGTCTCGCCCTCCAGCGGCTGGCGGCGTTACGGATATGGCGGACAGGGCAACCGAACTCGGCGTCGATATCGCCGTGCCCACGGTCTATCGCTATTTGACGCATACGCGCTTCGGCGGCCACTTGTTGCCGCAGCTCAATTACACGATATGGTTTCCGGCGCGCGAACGCGAAAGCCGCTTCGATCTGCTCGGCGGTCATCTCGACGGCATCACTTTTCGTGTGACACTGGGCGCCGATGGCGACGTGCTTGCCGCCGACGCAGTACATAATTGCGGCTGCTACCATCTGTTCTTCCCATCGTCGCGCATCCGGCTAAAACCGCAGCCGGCGACGCTCGAGGAAACCGCGTTCGCGCCGCAAACCCTGCCGGAGATTACAGCGGGCGAACGCCTGACGATGCGCATCGCGCAGCACACGCATTTCATTCAGCGCGTGTGGGTGACGTCGCTAAATACCGGCGGCGCCGACGCCATTCGCTACGCGCAAACCAATTACGATGCCTTGCGCACGCTGCCGTTGTCTGCAGACCGTTCGAGAAGCGCATTCGGCGCCGATGGTATCGTGCCCGGCACCGAACGCCGCGAGCGCTATTTTTACTGGCCGATGGGCGTGCCGAACGCCGGCGCCATGCGCGGTCGCGGACATCATGCAACCGCTTTCGTCGGCCGGCGTTACTTCGACGATCCGTGGCTGTTCGAAACAGGATTCGAAGCTGTGCGCTAAGCGCGGCTTACGGAGAAACCGGCTGTGCGGAATTTACGTTTGGCTGTTTCCGATCGGCGCGCCCTGTCAATTCAACTGGCGCTAATCGCGTTCTAATCACCGGTCAAGTCCCGGACGCCACCGCGGCTTCCGGCTTGATCTCGATGGAATTGGTAAATTTCAGATCCTCGGTATCGACCACCGTCGCGGTCAATTCGCCCGGCTCGCGCGGCACGAAATAAAAGCGGAAGTTGGGGTTTTCGCTGATCGTAAAATCGACTTCAGCCGTCATCACCGGCTCGCCAGCGTAGGCGATTTCGATTTTGCGCACGAAGCGCGGCGGCACGAACAGCCGCGTGAGTTGATCCATGGCGAGACCCGAGTTGTTCGGATGGCTGATCATCAACTGCGCGAGGTTCGGCTGGTTCAACTCGATTTCCTTGTCGAGCTTGAACTTCATCTTGCCGAGCCGCGCCATGGCGGCGGCCTGATCCTTGCCTGCCGGCGCCGAGCAGCCGCCGGACGCCTTGACGAAGCGCGATGCCATATACAGCTTGCCGTCGTTCATTTCGGCGATCGCGCGTACATGACTGTAATCCTCGATGCGAACGCGGGTTTCGACGTCAGCGCGGCCTGATTTCGGCGTCATCTGAAACACTGCCCCAATCGGCGAAGGATTCTTGTCGATGACCAGATAAATCTTTTTGATGTACTTGTCGGCCGTTTGCGCCGTCTGCGTCTTGATGGAGATCGGTACGGTCGCGGCGTCCTCGGCGCGCACCGGCGCGGATAGCTCGATCACCGATGCCGCGTCGCTGCTGATCGGGCGATCCTGGAACAAATCGACCTTGAGCTTATTCCAGATTGCGCTCTTGGCCGGATCGGGATCGCCATCGGCTGCCAGCGCCGCGCTGGCAAACAGCACGGCGAATACGGAGCACGAGAATGTGCGCAAAATTGTTTTCATGGTGACCTCGTTGTGAGCCCGCGTAATGGCGAGTCTTCGTGGCGGGAGCTTCGCCGCGGAGCCTTTCGTAGCAATCCTATTAGGCACTAGTCTTCCCATTCGAGTTCCGCGTAGGCTGCGGTAACGTTGCGTTTGTGGAACAGGTCGAATAACAACCAGTCGCTAAACTGGCCCGCACCTTTCAGGGCGCCGACCGAATCCACCGTTTGCTGAATGGTTTTGCCGGCCTTGATGGCGGCGCGCGTTTCACTCAATAAGGTGGTCAGATAGCGCTGCTGCTTGTCGAGCGCGGCGCGCCAGTCGTGGTCGATTTTGCCGTGTCCGGCGACGACGCGCTGCGCCGGCAGTTTATGTAATTCGTTCATCATCGCAAGCCAGCCTTGCAGGTTGCCGTCCAAAGTCGGAATATGGTCTGCAAACAGCAGGTCGCCGAGCCAAAGCGTGCCGGTCTTTTCGTCATACACCGTCAGGTCGTTGTCGGTATGGGCGGTCGGCCAGGCGCGCAATTTGAGTATGCGCTCGCCGAGATCGAGTTCCAGTTCGGTCGTTGACCTGACCGTTTTTTCCGGAGCGACGATTCTGGTCCCGGTCGCCGCCGTGCCGAGGTCGCGTTGAAGCGCATTCAAATAGGTCGGGCCGCGCGCCGCCATCGCAGCCGCGAGCTTCTGGTGGCCGACGAACGTGGTGCTATCGTCGAACGCTGCGTTGCCAAAAATGTGGTCTTGGTGAACGTGGCTGTTGATCACATAACAGATCGGCAAGTCAGTCTTTTGCTTGACGGCGGCGCGTAAAGCCCGGCCGACCGCAATACTGCCTCCCGTGTCGATGACGGCGACACATTTCTTGCCGACGATAAAACCGATGTTCGATATCGCGCCGAGATTCTGCCGCGAGATATCCTCGTTCACACCATAACTGACATAGGCGCCTTCGGCGATTTCGGTCAACTCGAGCGGCGGCTGCGTCGCCACCGGCGGTCCAGTCGTTTCAGCGGCTGGCGCGATGGCAGTTGCCAGCAGCGTAGAGATGGCGAGCGTTTGCAGCAATTGCGGTAACATGCGGCCTGAATGGTGGGAGTCGGGGCGCGCCGGCGAGCGGCGAAGGCCGCTTGACTATATGCTACCGCCATCACCGCGGCAAGCCGGTTCCGGCCATGAGCACCGCTGCGACCGACAAACAACAAAATACCAGGGAATACGAATTGAAACCCCAGCAATCCTTTCCGATTACCCGCGATCCTGAGCGCGCTTCGCATCGCATCATCATTGTCGGCGGGGGGGCCGGGGGCCTCGAACTCGCCACCCGCCTGGGCGATACGCTCGGCAAACGCGACAAGGCCGAGATCATACTGGTCGACGGCGCGCGCACGCATTTATGGAAGCCGTTGCTGCACCAGGTTGCG
>JBGTFJ010000251.1:0-3209 GCA_041747355.1 Burkholderiales bacterium | reverse complement strand
AGCTTGGCTTTGTAATGGCCATAGGGTTCGAGATGCTCATCGCTGATGCCGAGCCGGTCTTTGGCAATCGCGGCGATGCGCTGCATTTTGGCTTTCTGGGCTATTTCGATGTCGGATGGCATTTGGTTCCCTTTATGCTCTTTGGATTTTTTCGCCGACCGTCATTCCCGCGAGAGCGGGAAATCCAGAGGGACGCTGGGTCCCCGCGTGCGCAGGGACGACAAACTGCAGATCGTGCTTGCCTTCAACCTGGTGACTTTTTCAACGCCGAAGCTCTGCCTCCGCATATTCCAGAATCTGTCCGCCGCCGTAGCTTGTCGTCGGCGCAACCTTGCCGCCGCGGGTTATGCGCACCGCGCAATACTTGAATTCCGGAATTTTTCCGATCGGGTCGAGCGCTGCGTTGGTCAGCAGATTCGCTGCCGCCTCGTAATAGCAAAACGGGATGAACACGGCGCCGGTCGGAACGCCGTCGTTGGCGCGCGCATAAAGTGAAATTTTGCCGCGCCGCGATTCGACGGTTATCACCTCGCCGGCGTGCACGCCGATCGCATCGAGATCGAGCGGGTTGATGGTCACGATCGGCACCGGCTCGATGGAGTCGAGCACGCCAGCGCGCCGCGTCATGCTGCCGGTGTGCCAATGCTCGAGCTGGCGGCCGGTAATCAGCACCATCGGATATTCGGCGTCGGGCCGCTCGTTGGCCGGAATGATATCGGCTGGAACGAAACGGCCGCGCCCGCTGGCGGTCGGGAAGTCTTCGACGAACACGACCGATTCGCCAGGATCGCCTTCCTGCTCGCACGGATAGGTCACCGAGCTATCGCGCTCAAGCCGTTCCCAGGTAATGCCGGCGATACTCGGCATGGCCTGGCGCATTTCGTTGAATACATCGGACACGTCGCCATAATTCCAGTCGACGCCGAGCCTTTTTGCCAATTGCTGAATGATCCACAGATCGGGCCTGGCGTCGCCCGGCGCATCCAGCGCCTGGCGGCCAAGCTGGACCATGCGGTCGGTATTGGTAAACGTGCCGGTTTTTTCCGGGAACGCCGTCGCCGGCAATATGACGTCGGCAAGATAGGCGGTCTCCGTCAGGAAGATATCCTGGACGACCAGGCAATCGAGCGCGGCAAGCGCGGCGCGGGCGTGGCTGACATCAGGATCGGACATCGCCGGGTTTTCGCCCATGATATACATGCCGTGCAGTTTGCCCGCGTGTACGGCGTCCATGATTTCGACGACTGTCAGTCCCGGAACAGGATCGAGAACGACTGTCAGTCCCGGAACAGGATCGAGCTTCTGGCCCCACAGTTTTTCGAATTTTGCGCGGATAGTATCGTCGTCGACGCGCTGATAATCGGGATATACCATCGGGATCAAGCCGGAGTCGGACGCGCCATGCACGTTGTTCTGGCCGCGCAGCGGATGCAAGCCGGTGCCGGGACGCCCGACCTGGCCCGTCATCAGCGACAGCGCTATCAGGCAGCGCGCGTTATCGGTGCCGTGCACGTGCTGAGAAATTCCCATGCCCCACAGGATCATCGAGCCTTTCGATTTGGCGAACATCCGTGCGACTTCCCTGATCTTCTCGGCCGGCACGCCGCAGACCGGCCCCATTACTTCCGGGCTGAAGGCGGCGACGTTGGCTTTCAGCTCGTCGTAGCCTGTCGTGCGGCTGGCGATGAAGTCTTCATCGACCAGGTCTTCTTCGACGATCGTGTGCATGATCGCATTCAACACCGCGACATCGGTGTCGGGCTTGAATTGCAGATAATGCGTAGCGATGCGCGCAAGCTCTGAACGACGCGGATCGGCGATGATCAGCTTGACGCCATTATTGACTGCATTCTTGATCCAGGTCGCCGCCACCGGATGATTGACCGTTGGATTGGCGCCGATCACGAACACGACTTCGGCTTTCATCACATCCATGACGGGGTTCGAAACCGCCCCCGAACCCAAGCCTTCGAACAGCGCCGCGACCGACGAGGCGTGGCACAACCGCGTGCAATGGTCGACATTGTTGGTGCCGAAGCCGGTGCGCACAAGCTTCTGGAACAGATACGCCTCCTCGTTGCTCCCTTTGGCCGAGCCGAAACCAGCTAGCGCCTGCGAACCTTTTTCGTCCCGGATTCTCTTGAGCCCGGATGCCGCCAGTTCGAGCGCCTCTTCCCAACTGGCTTCGCGGAACACCGAACTGACGTTGTCCGGATCCATCGTGAAATCGGCGGTTTTCGCCACGCCCGACTTGCGGACCAATGGCTTGGTCAGGCGCTGCTTGTGATGCACATAATCGAAGCCGTAGCGGCCTTTGACGCACAAGCGGTTGTGATTGGCCGGGCCGTCGCGGCCTTCGACGTGCAGAATCTTGTTGTCCTTGATGCTGTAGGTCAGCTGGCAGCCGACGCCGCAATACGGGCAAAGCGAATCGACTTTTTTGTCGGGTACAACGAGGCCGACCTCGCGCGCCGGCATCAAGGCGCCGGTTGGACAAGCCTGCACGCATTCCCCGCAGGCGACGCAGGTGCTGATGCCCATCGGGTCGTCGAGGTCGAACACGATTTTCGAGTGCTCGCCGCGGAAAGCATAGCCAATTACGTCGTTGACCTGCTCTTCGCGGCAGGCGCGCACGCAGCGGGTGCACTGGATACAGGCATCGAGATTGACCGCCATCGCCGGATGCGACAGATCCGACGGCGGATTATGCCGCGGCGCGAAACGCGGTTTGCGATGTTGAGCTTCTTCGCCCATTGGTCGAGTTCGGAATCGAGCGTGTACTCTTTTTGCGTGACGTCCGACAGCAGCAGCTCCAGCACCATCTTCTGCGACGCGAGCGCACGCTCGTTATCGCTGATGACTTCCATGCCGGCTTTCGGATAACGGCAGCACGACGGCGCCAGCACGCGTTCGCCCTTGATCTCGACCATGCACGAGCGGCAGTTGCCGTCCGGGCGCATGCCCTCCTTGTAGCAAAGCCGCGGAATCTCGACGCCGTAGCGGTCCGCCGCCTGCAGCAATGTCTCGCCGGCAAGGGCGGTCACCGGTTGGCCGTTCAGCAGGAACTCGACGGTGTTCTGGTCGCGCGCGTTCATCGGGGTCTTCCTGCGGATGTGATGCCGGCCGGTGGCGCGAGTTCCGCAGGAAAATACTTCACCACGCAGCGAATGGGATTCGGCGCCGCCTGCCCGAGGCCGCAGATCGACGCA
>JBGTFJ010000250.1:0-5084 GCA_041747355.1 Burkholderiales bacterium | reverse complement strand
AACGAAACCCAGGAAATTTTCATTCCGGTCGCCGAGCGCCTCGGCGATTCGGTCATTGAATTCAGGAACGTCAGCAAAGGATACGGCGACCGGCTGTTGATCGACGACCTGAGCTTGCAAATTCCGCCGGGCGCGATCGTCGGCATCATCGGTCCGAACGGCGCGGGTAAATCGACGCTGTTCCGCATGATCACGGGCAAGGAAAAACCCGACAGCGGCGAAATCATCGTCGGCCCGACCGTCAGGATTGCGCACGTCGATCAATCGCGCGAAGCATTGGGTGGAAATAAAACCGTATGGGAGGAAATCTCGGGCGGCGCCGATGTGCTGACTGTCGGCCGCTTTGAGACTTCGTCGCGCGCCTACATCGGCCGTTTCAATTTCAAGGGCAGCGACCAGCAGAAAATCGTCGGCAATCTGTCGGGCGGCGAACGCGGCCGGCTGCATCTGGCGAAGACCCTGATCGCGGGCGGCAACGTGCTGCTGCTCGACGAGCCATCCAACGATCTCGATGTCGAAACCCTGCGCGCGCTCGAAGATGCGCTGCTCGAATTTGCAGGATGCGTACTCGTAATCTCCCACGATCGCTGGTTTCTCGACCGTATCGCGACTCATATCCTCGCCTTCGAAGGCGATTCTCAGGTGATTTTTTTCAACGGCAACTACCAGGAATACGAAGCCGACAAGAAGAAACGGCTGGGCGAAGAAGGCGCGCGCCCGAAACGCATACGTTACAAAGCGCTGAAATAAACACACGCGAACGATGGGCGCCAACACTCGTATGGCGTCCTGCTCCATCGAATCTCCCCGGAATGCTAATTGCGAAATTCACGCTCATGGCGCGTCACTGTGGCGCCAAAATTGAGTGGCAGGGAGAATGGAAATGTCTAAAAAACAGAAGCATGCAACCAAGATAGCGGAGGGCGCGCTGTCGACGGCGGCAATCAGTCGCATCGGCGGCGGACCCGAAAAGACGACAACTGTGTCGGCGGCCGCTACAGGCAGCAAAGAGCGCCTTGCCTTCCCGGCAACTTCCGAACGAGAAGAATAGCCATGGAATCGAGAGAAATTCTCAAAGCCAATCTCGGAATTCTGATGAAACAGTTTCCGGATCTGGGTTCTGGGTCCAAAGTCGCGGGCCGGGCACGCGTCTCGCGCCTGACGATGGGAAAAATCCTGGCGGGGGGAACCACCGTGACTACCGACACGCTCGACAAAATCGCGGCCGCGTTCAGTCTGAAGGCGTGGCATTTGCTGAACCCCGAAATGGAAGTTTCGGAGAAAGAGCTCAAGTTCTACGAGCAGTTGATTCAGAAACTCGACGTGCTTAAGAGGTACGACTGACGGACGCATCAGGTAGTTCGCAATGATTCCGTGCGTGACATTGCGTTGGTGACAAGAAGCGGGTGAAGCGCTATCGGATAATCAAGCGCGAACTGACCCAGTAACTGCCGATACTCTTAGCCAAGTCGTTTTGAAATCGTTCCGGTAGTCCGCAACCGCCGCCGCACTCCGACCCTCGATATCCGATGCATCGACCGGGAGGTATTTGCCGTCTCGCCCACGACAAGAAAAATGCCCGACAGAAATTTCCGGCGGGCATCGTAAACCTACCTCAGATTAGCACGCCGATCAGGTCGCCCCGGCCCGTTTCCGCGCCAAGCTATCGAGCCCCGCTGCTGATTGCTCTTCCGTTGCCTTGATCGAGCCGCCCGACTTGCCTTCGACCGAACCGCCACCTGCTTTGCCCTCGGCCGGCTTGCCGCTGGTGAACGTGCTTTGCTTCCTCGCCTCACCCGGCGCGGGCTTACCCGGCAGCGGCGGCAATTTGCGCGCTTTTTCGATATCGATGCCGATGCCCTTTCCGACACGCTGACCATAATCCTCATCGGCGTGCAGGAAGTGCCAGACCATGCGCTCCTGGATATGCGGCGCGCATTGCTTCAGGTTACTGACGAGGTTGTTGATCAGATCGTCACGCTCCCAGTCATCGATGACGCGATAACGTTCGCCGGCCTGTTTGTAATCATCCTGCGTACGCGTCGTCTGATAGCGGCCGAGGCGTCCCTCGACATGCGGCTGATGCTCTTGCTCGGGGCGCGGCGCTTCCTCCAACCCGCCCAGACTGCTGGGTTCATAGTTGATGTGGGGATTCTCGCCGCTCTCATCGAGGCGCGCCATGACGCCATCGCGCTGGTTGGTGCGCACATTTTTGCCGGCGTTGATCGGCAGTTGCAGGTAATTCGGGCCGACCCGGTAACGCTGGGTATCGGAATACGACAGCGTCCTCCCTTGCAGCATTTTGTCGTCGGAAAAGTCGATGCCGTCGACCAGCACGCCGGTGCCGAAACTCGCCTGTTCGACTTCGGCGAAGAAGTTTTTCGGATTTCGGTCGAGCACCATGCGGCCGACCGGCAGCATCGGGAACTGATTTTCGGGCCAGATCTTGGTGTCGTCGAGCGGATCGAAATCGAGCTCGGGATGATCGTCGTCCGACATGATCTGCACCTTGAATTCCCACTCGGGGAAATCGCCGCGCTCGATCGAATCGTACAGATCGCGCGTGGCGTGGCCGAAATCCGTCGCCTGAATTTCATTGGCCATCGCCTGGGTCAGCGATTTCACGCCCTGCTTCGGAATCCAGTGGAATTTGCACAGCACCGCCTCGCCTTTATCGTTGACGAGCTTGTAGGTGTTGACGCCGGCGCCTTCTTGATGGCGGTAATCGGCGGGAATGCCGCGCGGGCTCAGCAACCAGGTGATCATGTGGATCGATTCCGGGTG
Organism: Burkholderiales bacterium; assembly: GCA_041747355.1. Classification (GTDB taxonomy): domain Bacteria; phylum Pseudomonadota; class Gammaproteobacteria; order Burkholderiales; family JACMKV01; genus JACMKV01. The sequence goes on along the minus strand of JBGTFJ010000250.1, from coordinate 2,300 downwards.
CAGGCTGATGAAATCGAATTGCCGATTCGGCTCCTGGCGGTTCGTCACCGGGTCGGGTTTGAACGAGTGAATGAAATCGGGAAACTTGATCGCATCGCGAATAAAAAAGACTTTGAGGTTGTTACCGACCAGATCCCAGTTGCCTTCTTCGGTATAGAACTTGACCGCGAAGCCGCGCGGATCGCGCGCTGTCTCGGGCGAATCCTTGCTGTGGATAACCGTCGAGAAGCGCACGAACAGCGGTGTGCGCTTGCCTTTTTCGAGCAGCAGTTTGGCGCGCGTATATTTGCTCGCCGGCTCATCGCCGATCTTGCCGTACGCTTCGAAATAACCGTGCGCCCCGGCGCCGCGCGCGTGCACGACGCGCTCGGGAATCCGCTCGCGGTCGAAATGCGTTATTTTTTCAATGAACTGGTAATTTTCCAGCGTCGCCGGGCCGCGTTCGCCGACCGAACGCAGACTTTGGTTATCCCGTATCGGATGGCCCTGGCGATTGGTTAAGATTTTCTTCTCTGACATACGATTACTCCTCATGACCTGTTGCTACTAAGATGAAGTTGCGTGGCAACCAACTGGTCGCATTTGCTTATCGCGGTGACCACAGATAGTGACGCGAGAACGGCATGAAAGTGCGTCCAGAGTTTAGACTATTTCTAAATAATTTTCCAACCTGGCCAGATCGTCGGGCTGGGTGCTAAGACCCTTTACGCGAATCGCGCTTTACTCACGCCGTGCGCGGATCTTGTCCATCTCCGCGCACAGCATTGCGGCGCTCTCGACGACGCGCGGCGTGTGCCGGCTCATGGTGTCGGCAGCGAGAACGATGAAGTTATTCTCCGCCGCGGCGCGCAGGCTTTTGAAGCGCCGCCAACCGTCCAGGCCATCATTGTCGCCGGGCTCGCCTGACGTGGCGACGATCGCGTCCGGATTTGCGTCAAGCACTGCTTCGATGCTGACGGAGGGAACCAGCACTTCCCGATCGGCAAAAATGTTGCGGCCGCCACACAGCCGCATGATATCGCTGCCCAGGTGCTCGCCGTTGATGGTCAACAATGGCCGGTGCCAGACCTGAAAAAAAAGCGAAAGCGGCGGCCGGTTTGCATATCGTTCGCGCAAGGTGGTGACCTGCGCGATGAATTCGTCCGCCGCTTGTTGCGCTGCCGCCTGCGTCCCTGCCAGCCGGCCAAAGCGAACCAGCGAAGTCGCTATGTCGTCGAGCCTGCCGAGCTTGTTGTAATAGATCGGAACGCCGAGCGTGCGCAACTTTGCGAGCTGGGTTTCTGCACTGCCGCCCAGCCAGGCGATGATCAGATCGGGCTTCTGCGCAACAATCTGCTCAAGATCGAGTAGATTGCTGTCGCCCACCCGGGGTATGCGAGCGGCCTCTTCCGGAAAATCGCTGTAGCGCACAGTAGCAACGATGCGCGCGCCGGCGCCGGCGGCAAACAGCATTTCGGTGATGTGAGGCGTGAGGCTGACAATGCGCGTGACCGGCTGCTCGAATGTCAGCAATTGACCGCTGTCGTCCGTGACTTCGATCTGCGCTTTTGCCTGCCCCCATGAACTGATCAGCAGTAAAACTGAGAGCGTGATCGCCCTCGGTTGGCAGATCGGGCCGCGCGAGCGTGAGGCGAACAAAAATCTGCGCAAGATCATTCGAGGACAAAAATCATGCGCGATCCAACCGCTATCCGGGCTAACGGATAACCGAACGCCGATGACAACGCCGGCAAATTCATGACCTCGGCTATCGGGCCATGATCCACGACGCCGTCCCCCCGAAACAGCAACGCGTGCGTCGCGAACCGGCTGGCAAGATTCAGATCGTGTATCGAGAACACGATAGCTCTACCGGCCTTTCTGGCGAGGGATACCAGATGTCCGAGCACGGAAATCTGATGACGCAAGTCGAGATGCGCGACCGGCTCGTCGAGCAGCATCAGCGCCGCATCCTGCGCCAGCAGCGTGGCCATGCCGACGCGCTGCCGCTCGCCGCCAGATAATGTAGCCACCTCGCGGCCCGCCAATTCACCGACATCCATGGCCGCCAGTGCAGCTCGCGCGATATCCCGATCGGCGGCGCACTCCCAAGCCCATCGCGACAAGTGTGGATGCCGGCCCATCATTGTCGTCTCCAGCGCGGTCGTCGCGAATATTTCGGGAAGGTTCTGCGGCAGAAAGCCGCGAGCGCGCGCCGCATCCATCGGCTGCCACGCCGCCAGCGGTTTGCCCAGGAGCGAAATCGTCCCGCGATTGCAGTCGCGCAGCCCAACCAGAGTCTGCAGCAACAGCGTCTTGCC
>JBGTFJ010000249.1:0-7058 GCA_041747355.1 Burkholderiales bacterium | reverse complement strand
TATTCGTCGGTGCTGGTGGCAAGCCCTGTGTAGGTCGCCGGCTGCAATTCGAGCAGGCGGCGCTTCACATCGGCCGGAATCGCGAGCTGCTCGATAAAGTCATGCAGCGCCTCCCGGGTAATCCCCGTTTTGGCGCGCGTCAATTCCTTTAGCTGTTCGTAGGGATTGGCGATGCCATAGCGGCGCATCACCGTCTGAATCGGCTCGGCCAGCACTTCCCAGCTCCGGTCCAGGTCGTGCTGCATCCTTCCTTCGTTGGCTTCCAGCTTGTTCAAACCCTTGTAGCAAGAGTCGTAGGCCAGCAGCGAATGTCCCAGCGCGACGCCCAGATTGCGCAGCACGGTAGAGTCGGTCAAATCACGCTGGAAGCGCGATATCGGCAGCTTGTCGCTCAAATGGCGCAACAGCGCGTTGGCAATACCGAGGTTGCCTTCCGAGTTTTCGAAATCGATCGGATTGACCTTGTGCGGCATGGTCGAAGATCCGACTTCTTCGCCGACTACTTTCTGACTGAAGTAACCGAGCGAAATATAGCCCCACATGTCGCGATTCAGATCGATCAGGATCGTGTTGACCGCAGCATAGGCATCGAGCAGTTCGGCGATGCTGTCGTGCGGCTCTATCTGCGTCGTGTAAGGGTTGAATTCGAGGCCGAGCTTTTCAACGAACGAGGTGGCGAATGCTTCCCAGGCGAAATCGGGATAGGCGGCTAAATGCGCGTTGTAATTGCCGACCGCGCCGTTGATCTTGCCGAGCAGCGCCACGCGCGACAAACGCTGTATCTGCCGTTGCAACCGTTGCGCGACGTTCGCCATTTCCTTGCCGAGCGTGGTCGGCGTCGCCGGCTGACCGTGTGTGCGGGCGAGCAAAGGTTGATCCGCCAGGGCATGCGCCATCGCCCGCAGCTTCTCAAAGATCCTGACCAGCGACGGAAGCATGATCTGCTCGCGTGAATCGCGCAGCATCAGCGCGTGGCAAAGATTATTGACGTCCTCGGAGGTGCAGGCGAAATGGAAAAATTCAGCGTTGCCGGCGACTTCCGGATTGCCGGACAGCCGTTCCTTGAGCCAATACTCGACAGCCTTGACATCGTGATTGGTGCGCGATTCGATGGCTTTTACGGCCTCGGCGTCAGAGCCGAGAAAAGTCAGCGCCAGCTTGCGCAACTGTTCGCAGGTCGCGTCGCTGAAACGGGGCAGTTCGACGAATGCCGGTTCCAGACTCAGTGCGATCAGCCATTCGATTTCGACGAAAACCCGATAGCGGATCAGCGCGAATTCGCTGAAATGCAGACGCAGCGGCGCGACCTTGGCATGGTAGCGTCCATCGAGCGGGGATAGCGCGGTCAGGGAGGAAAGTCGCATCGCAGGGCTATGATTTTAGCATGGACGCAGCCGCTGCCGAAGGCCGCAGGCGGAGACCGCGTGTTATAATGCAGGTCGGTTCGGCTTCCCAAAACAAACCGATTCGTTTTTCCCAAAACTTTCCAGTTCCAGTTCAAATTACCATGAAACTGCTCGGTTCCCTGACGAGTCCTTACGCGCGCAAGGTACGCGTCGTGATGGCGGAAAAGCGTATCGAGTGCGAACTCGAGATCGCAAATCCGTGGGAAAAGTCAACGCATGTCCCCGATCATAATCCGCTAGGCAAGGTGCCGGTGTTGTTGATGGACGACGGCACGGCGCTGTTCGATTCCCGCGTGATTGTCGAATATCTCGATACGATTACGCCGGTTGCCCGCCTTATTCCCGAGCCGAACCGGCAACGCATCGTTGTCAAGCGCTGGGAAGCGCTGGCCGACGGCATCTGCGACGCGGCCGCGACGATTTTCCTGGAAAGGAAGCGTTCCGAAACTCAGCAAAGCGCGAGTTGGATCGATCGGCAGTACAAGAAAATCGGGACAGGCTTGCGCAGCGCCGCGCGCGATCTCGGCGAGAAGAATTTTTGTTGCGGGGAGAACTACAGTCTGGCCGACGTTGCGCTAGGCTGCGCGCTGTTTTATCTCGAACTCCGCTTCCAGGACATCACGTGGCGCGACGACTATCCGAATCTGAATCGGCATGCCGAGAAACTGGCAAAAAGACCGTCGTTCAAGGATACCGTAGCGCCACCCGCCTAGAAACGAATCGGATGGGAACAGCAGCAAGTCCAGCGTAACGATGATCGGCTCTACAGCGTCTGGATCCACCGCCACGCTTGCGTGTCACTGTCCTTGCTGTTGTCATTGAATTATCCCACCGCCCAGGCAAACCCGACTTTCATAGACGACGACCGACTGCCCGGGCGTTACCGCCCATTGCGGTTCGGCGAATTCAATCTCGCAAAAATCCGGCTGTAGTCGCGCGATGCTGCATGGCGCGTCAGTCTGGCGGTAGCGGCTTTTGGCCGCATAGACCCAGTTGCAGCGCGGCGGCCGCCCGCTGATCCAGTTCAAGTCCTTTGCCGTTATGCGCTCGCCCAGTAGCGCCGGGTGGTCCCTGCCCTGGACGACGATCAGGCAATTGCGCGCCATATCCTTGCCGGCGACATACCACGGCTCGCCGACGCCGCCGATGCCGATGCCCTGGCGCTGGCCCAGGGTGTAGAACATCAGCCCTGCATGCTCGCCAATCTGCTTGCCCTCGACGGTTTCGATCGGCCCCAGGTTCTCGGGCAGATAGCGGTTCAGAAACTCGCGAAACGGGCGTTCGCCGATGAAGCAGATTCCCGTACTGTCCTTTTTGTCGAACACCGGCAGGCCTTCGCGTTGTGCGATATCGCGCACTTCGCGTTTATACAAGTCACCGACCGGGAACAGTGTTTTTCGTAGCTGCGCCTGACTCAGGCGGTATAAAAAATAGCTCTGGTCCTTGCCCCCATCCTCAGCCTTCAATAGTTGGACAAGACCGTCAATCTCGCGCGTCTGTGCGTAATGCCCAGTCGCGATCAGCTCGGCGCCCATACCGATCGCATGATCGAGAAAGGCTTTGAACTTGATTTCAGCATTGCACAGTACATCGGGATTCGGCGTACGGCCGGCCTTATATTCAGCCAGAAAGTTTTCAAATACACGCGCTTTGTATTCAACGGAGAAATTGACTGCGTCGATATCGATGCCGATGCGGTCCGCAACCGAAACGGCGTCGATCAGGTCCTGCTTTGCCGGGCAATAGTCATCGTGGTCGTCATCTTCCCAGTTCTTCATGAACAGGCCGGTAACGTCGTGACCCTGCTGTTTCAGCAGCCAGGCAGCGACCGACGAGTCGACTCCACCGGACATGCCGACGACGATGCGTCTTTTCATCACCAGCAGCTAACGGAAATGTGTAATGAGTTCGAGCGGATAGCGCTTGCCGGCGATATAGTCGTCGAGACAGGCGAGGACCAGCGGCGAGCGATGGCGAGCGACGCTTAACCGAATTTCGGATTCGCTGAGCCACAAAGGACGCAGGATACCGTGATCGAGTTTGCGTTCAGGCTCGTGGCCGTCCAGCCGGCCACAGAAAGCGAAGCGCAAATAAATGGCTTTGACGGTCGGGTGCGGACAGCGATAGATGCCGACCAGAGCGCTCGGCGAAAAGTGGTAACGTGATTCCTCGAGCGTCTCGCGCGCCACCGCCTCGATCAGCGACTCGTTCGATTCGAGATGTCCGGCCGGCTGATTGAGCACGGCGGCGCCCTCGATACGTTCCTCGACAAGCAGAAATTTGCCTTCGTTCTCGACAACCGCAGCAACGGTGACATTCGGCTTCCATATCATCCCGCAATTCTAGCGCACAAGCGCCAACGCGAGCGTTAGGCGATGGCGTCGTAGCCGGGCAAGGTCAGGAATTCCACAAAATCTTCGCGAACGATCAGATCGTTAAGCATGCCTGCCGCGGCATCGTACCTGCCTGCCGCAAAACCTGCTTCGCCGAGTTCGGCGCGGACCCTGGCAAGCTCCTCCGGCAAAAATTGACGGAACAGTTCGATGCTCACTTTGCGGCCGTCTTCGAGTACACCTTTCGGGCTGCGTATCCAATGCCAGATTTGCGAACGCGAGATTTCGGCCGTGGCGGCGTCTTCCATCAGATGGTGGATCGGAGCGCAACCTGTGCCCGCCAGCCAGCTACCCAGATATTGGATGCCTATGTTGATGTTCAAACGCAAACCGTTTTCGGTGATCGGCGTTTGCGGGACAAAGACGAGCAAGTCGTCGGCCTTGATCTGAATATCGTCGCGTTTTTTTGAAACCTGGTTCGGGCCGCGCATGACTTTATCGAAAGCCTCTCGCGCGATCGGCACAAGCTTCGGGTGCGCAACCCAGGTGCCGTCATAACCGTCGTTGGCTTCGCGCTCCTTGTCGGTTCGAACGCGCGCCAGCGCGGCTTCGTTCGCGGCGGGATCGCCGCCGATCGGGATCTGCGCCGCCATGCCGCCCATGGCGTGCGCATTGCGTTTGTGGCAGGTCTTGACCAGCAGCAGCGCATAGGCGCGCATGAACGGGCTCGTCATCGTCACCTGTGCGCGATCGGCGAGTACGAAATCCGCATGGTTCCGGAATTTCTTGATGCAACTGAAGATGTAGTCCCAGCGCCCCGAATTGAGCCCGGCGGAATGCTCGCGAAGCTCGTACAGGATTTCATCCATCTCGAACGCGCCGAGAACGGTTTCGATTAGGACCGTCGCTTTGATCGTGCCGCGCGCGATGCCCAGCGCTTCCTGGGAAAACACGAAAACGTCATTCCACAAGCGCGCCTCAAGATGGCTTTCCAGCTTCGGCAAATAGAAGTATGGACCGGAATTTCGCGCCAGCAGCTTCGCTGCATTGTGGAACAGGTAAAGTCCGAAATCGAACAGCGAACCGGAGATCGGCTGACCGTCGACGGTCAGATGTTTTTCCGGCAAATGCCAACCGCGCGGGCGGACCAGCAGAGTCGCACATTGGCTATTCAGCGAATACTGCTTGCCCGCGGGATTGACGAAAGTGATCGTGCGGCTTGCCGCGTCGCGCAAATTGATCTGGCCGTTGAGATTGTTCTCCCACGTCGGTGTATGGGAATCCTCGAAATCCGCCATGAACGTCTGCGCGCCGGAGTTGAGCGCGTTGATGACCATCTTGCGGTCGACCGGCCCGGTAATTTCGACGCGGCGGTCCTGAAGGTCGGCAGGCATGGGAGTGACGGTCCAGGAACCATCGCGTATGTGCGCGGTTTGCGGCAGGAAGTCGGGACGTCCGCCGGCGTCGAAAAAATCCTGGCGAAGCTTGCGCGCATTGAGCAAGCGCCGGCGTCGCGGTTCGAAATTGCGGGCAAGCGAAGCAATGAAGCTTAGGGCATCGGGCGTGAGAATTTCCGCGAACGCCGGCGTCACTTCAGCGTGTATCTGCACCCCGTCGGGGGAAAAATCCTGAGGCTTCATAGGACGAATCTCCGTCATGCTTAAGACCAATAAAAAACGCCGCACGGCCCGCTGGACAGTGCGGCGTCTTCTGATGCGTTATACGAACTGTTCTTCTTCGGTCGAGCCAGTCAGGGCCGTCGTCGACGATCGCCCTGATTGGATCACCTGGGTCACCGTGTCGAAGTAACCCGTTCCAACTTCCCTCTGATGCTTTACCGCGGTAAAGCCGATATCTGCAGCGGCAAACTCCTTTTGCTGCAACTCGACGAATGCCGTCATGCCTTTCTTGGAGTAGGCGTGCGCGAGTTCGAACATGCTGTAATTGAGCACATGGAAGCCGGCTAGGGTAATGAACTGGAATTTATAGCCCATCGCGCCGAGTTCGCGCTGGAACTTGGCGATGGTCGCGTCGTCCAGATTTTTCTTCCAGTTGAACGACGGCGAGCAGTTGTAGGCCAGCATTTTGTTCGGAAACTTGGCGCGTATTGCTTCGGCGTATTTCTTGGCGAACTCGAGATCGGGTTTGCCGGTTTCACACCAGACGAGGTCGGCATAGGGCGCATAAGCCAGGCCGCGCGAAACGGATTGCTGTAACCCGTTCAGAACCCGGTAAAAGCCTTCGTTGGTACGCTCACCGGTACAGAAGGGTTTGTCGTTGTCGTCGACATCGGAGGTCAGCAGATTGGCTGCTTCGGCATCGGTGCGCGCGAAAATGAGCGTGGACGTTCCTTGTATGTCGGCGGCGAGACGCGCCGCGATCAATTTTTGCACCGCTTCTTGCGTCGGCACCAACACTTTGCCGCCCATGTGCCCGCATTTTTTGGCTGAGGCCAGCTGATCCTCGAAATGCACGCCGGCGGCACCTGCTTCTATCATCGCCTTCATAAGCTCGTGCGCGTTGAGGACGCCGCCAAACCCGGCTTCGGCGTCGGCAACGATCGGCGCGAACCAGTCGATGGTGTCGTTGCCTTCAGCGTGGTTCAACTGATCGGCCCGAATAAATGCGTTATTGATTCTGCGAACCACGGTCGGCACGCTGCTGACGGAATACAGCGATTGATCCGGATACATCTGGGTTGAATCGTTGGCGTCGGCTGCGACTTGCCATCCCGACAAATAAACTGCCTTGAGGCCTGCCTTGACCTGCTGCATTGCCTGATTGCCGGTCAGGGTGCCCAGTGAATTCACATAGGGCTCGCTGTTGACCAGACCCCAGAGCTTCTCGGCACCGCGTTTTGCCAGCGTATGTTCGATCTGAACGGTCCCGCGTAAACGACAGACGTCTTCGGCGGTATAAGGGCGGGCAATACCACTCCAGCGCGGATTTTCAGCCCAATCTTTCTTGATCTGCGCAATGTCCTGAGCACGGTCCATAAATATCTCCTGTTATAGATAGTCGGTTTGTGGAGAGCTTGCAAGCGATTTGTCGCTCAACGTCCCCAAGGCGCCGAAACGAGGCAGCCTGTCCAGTGTAAATGATAGCCCAGCCTGCGCCGGGCTATATCCCACGGGGGCGGCCGGAGATGGTCCGGCATACCAGGAGGGCGACGATGTTGTTGACATCCGCCCCTTGTACGCCAGGCAAGGGTTTACTGGCTGGCGTTTCGTGATCTACCAATACAGTATAGCGCGACTTTCGTGCATTGCAACAATTTTGTTACTGAGCCGAAAATGACGATAAATTCAGCTAGTTGAAT
>JBGTFJ010000248.1:0-8822 GCA_041747355.1 Burkholderiales bacterium | reverse complement strand
AGGTGACGATCGTCGCCAACACGCCCGGCGAACGCGGCGATCGCCTCGGGGTCGGACAGATCGCTTTTCTGCGCTGTCGCCGACATCACGAGATGATTTTGCACCAGCCATTCGACCAGCGCGGTATCGGCGGCAGCAAGGCCGTGGTCCAGGCAAAAGCGCCGCGCGTCCACCGCGCCCAGCGCCGAATGATCGCCACCTCGGCCTTTCGCAATATCGTGAAATAACGCGGCCAGGTACAGCGTTTCAGGGCGTTCGAAGGCGGCGATCAGCCGGCTCGCCAACGGGTATTCGTGCTTGAAATCCGCAATCGCGAAACGCTGCAAATTGCGCACGACCTTGAGGATGTGCTCGTCAACCGTGTAGACATGAAACAAGTCGTGCTGCATCTGCCCGTCGACGCGGCCGAACGCCGGAATATAACGGCCGAGAATGCCGTACTGATGCATGCGCCGCAGCTCGCGAGTGACGCGAGCGGGCTGGCGCAGGATTTCCATGAACAGCGCGCGATTCAGCGGATCGCGGCGGAAAGCCTTGTCGATCCTGCGCCTCGCCCGCCACAACGCGCGCAACGTCGTACCACTCATGCCCTGCAGGTCAGGGTGCTGCTGCAGCAGGAGAAAACTTTCCAGGATGGCCTGCGGTTGGTCTTCAAATAATCGCTCGTCGCGCGCTTCGAGCAAATCGTTGCGTGCACGGAATCGGCTGGTGATCGCGCGCGGCTCGCTATCGGCCGCAGGGAAAATGCGCGTTCGCAGGTTTTGCAGCATGATCGTGGTGATCTGGCTGACCGATTTCGCAACCCGGTAATAACGCTGCATCAACTGCTCGCTGGCGAGCCTGGTCGGCCCATCGAGGAAGCCGAGTTCAGCGGCGAGGGCGGTCTGGTAATCGAACAGCAACCTGTCTTCGCGCCGGCCGGCAAGATAGTGAAGGCGAATGCGCAGAGTCTGCAGCAGTTGCAGGTCACGCTTCAGTTGGCGTGCCTCGTTGCTGGTAATGATGTCGTCGCGGACCAGATCTCGCCAATCGTCGCCGACGTTCGCTGCCCGGCCGATCCACAGGATATTCTGCAGGTCGCGCAGGCCGCCCGGGCTTTCCTTGATGTTCGGTTCCAGGTTACAGGCGCTATCGTGGTAACGCGCGTGCCGCAGTTGCTGTTCGCGCAGCTTTTTGGCGCAAAAATCCTGCGGCTCGATTGCTTGCGCAATGGCGCGCGTAAATGTCTGAAACAGTGCCACGTCGCCGCACAGCAGGCGCGCTTCAAGAAGATTGGTCAGGACGGTGACATCGGCCCGCGCCTGCTCGAGGCTTTCGGCGATCGTGCGCACGGAATGGCCGACTTCGAGGCCGAGATCCCACAACTCGCTGACCAGCGCTTCAAGACTGCGTTTCAGCTCGTCGTCGGCCGGCCACGGCAGCAGGATCAGCAAGTCAACGTCGGACTTGGGGAACAATTCGGCGCGACCGTAACCGCCGACCGCCAGCAGCGCGGCGGAGGGCGGCATCGACATGCGTTGCCAGGCGAGCTTAAGCTGCTTGTCGACGAGCGCGCTGTGCGAACGCAGCAGGCGTGTTGCCGAACCAGTCTGCTGGTAGCGCGACCGCAGATCGGCGCGTTGTTGCGCAATTTCGCGTTTGCGATCGCTAGTGGCGGAGCGGCTTGGCGCGCTTGAAATCGGCTGCAGCATGGGCACTACAAAGCCAGACGAGACACCGAAAGTGGCGGCGGCACCGCGGCCGACAGCGTCAGCACTTCATGCCCGGTTTCGGTTACCAGTACCGTGTGCTCCCACTGCGCCGACAAACTGTGATCCTTGGTGACGATCGTCCAGCCGTCGGCCAATTGACGGATGCCGGCTTTGCCCGCATTGATCATGGGCTCGATGGTGAATGTCATCCCGGGCGTCAGGCGCGCGCCGGTGCCGGGCTTTCCGTAGTGCAGCACCTGCGGATCTTCGTGAAACAGGCGGCCGATGCCGTGCCCACAGAACTCGCGCACGACCGAAAAGCCATGCCGCTCGGCATGGCTTTGAATCGCGTGCCCGATGTCGCCGAGCGCCGCGCCGTTTTTAACGGCGGAGATACCGCGCCACAAGCATTCATGAGTGATATCGCACAATCGCCGGGCTTGAATCGACGGCTCGCCGATGTAGAACATGCGGCTGGTATCGCCGTGATAGCCATCCTTGATTACCGTGATATCGATATTGAGAATATCGCCGGACTTGAGCTTTTTCTCGCCCGGCACGCCGTGGCAAACGACGTGGTTGACCGACGTGCAAATCGAGCGCGGATACGGCTTGTAGCCGGGCGGCGCATAGTTCAGTGGTGCCGGTATCGTGCCCTGCACATTGACCATGTAGTCGTGGCAGACCCTGTCGATCTCGTCGGTCGTCACGCCGGGCTTCATACAGGGCGCGACATGATCGAGCACTTCGGCCGCCAGCCGTCCGGCGACCCGCATTTTTCTGATTTCGTCGGCGGTTTTGATCGTGGGCGGCATGCGCGGAGGTCGATAAAAGCCCTGAAACAAAAGCCTATCAGAATAGTGGAATGAACCTGGCCGCGCAATTCGGGCGCCCATGGCTTTGTCTTGCGGTTTTACACCGCTTTCAGGGCGGCGCGGCTGCAAGAGGAGGCACGCTTCAGGCGAAGATGCGCTCAGCCTCGAACCCGGCTTGAGCCGCTTTTCAGCGCGATGCTATACTCCCGCGTTAGTTTATCGGCGACTGGCTCGCTCTGAAGCGATCGCGTTTCAACTGTTCGTCGCAAACTAAATCCACACACCTGCCTCGTAGGGTGCGTGCTCCGATAGTCGTACCGGGCGCGTTTCCGGCAGGTGGCGGACGAGAGCTTGTCCGTGAATAATTCAGCCCTGCGCCGGGGTCAAAGTGACCCCGGCCCGAAGGGTTGCCGCCCGAAAGCGCGTCTGCGGCGTCGCGAGCCTTGCCCAATGAATGACATTGGGCGGCATCTCGCGACTTGAAGCCATCGCTTTGGGGCGGCAACGCAGGGTTGAATTATTTATGGACAAGCTCTAAACCCTATAGGAGAAACCATGTCGACAACCATGCGACAAATGTTGGAAGCTGGCGTCCATTTCGGACATCAGACGCGGTACTGGAATCCCAAGATGGCGCCGTATATTTTCGGCCATCGCAACAAAATCCATATCATCAATCTCGAACAATCGTTGGCCATGTACAACGAGGCGACGAAATATGTTCGTCAGCTTTCAGCGAACAAGGGCACGATTCTGTTCGTCGGCACCAAGCGCCAGGCACGCGAAATCATCCGCGAGGAAGCCTCGCGCTGTGGCTCGCCGTATGTCGATTACCGCTGGCTCGGCGGCATGCTGACCAATTACAAAACGGTCAAACAATCGGTCAAGCGCCTGCGCGATATGCAGGCGATGGTCCAGGATGGTTCACTCGAAAAGCTGACCAAAAAAGAGGGTCTCGAATTTCAGCGCGAACTTTCCAAGCTCGAACGCAGCCTCGGCGGCATCAAGGACATGGATACGCTGCCCGACGCGCTGTTCGTGATCGATGTCGGTTATCAGAAAGGCGCGATCACCGAAGCTGTGAAACTGAAGGTTCCGGTGGTGGCTGTCGTCGATACCAATCACACGCCGGATGGCGTCGACTACATGATTCCCGGCAACGACGATTCTAGTCGCGCCATCCGCTTGTATGCTCGCGGCATAGCCGATGCGGTACTCGAAGGCCGCTCGCAGATCATCCGCGAAATCGTCGATGACGAATTTGTCGAAGTCGACGACCAGGCAAGCGCATAGGCGCATCAATTGAAGAGACAGCAGGAGCAGGCATGGCGGAAGTAAGTGCAAACATGGTGAGAGATCTGCGCGAGGCGACCGGCCTCGGCATGATGGAGTGCAAGAAAGCGCTGGTTGAATCCAACGGCGACATGCAGGCCGCCGAGCAGTTGCTGCGCATCAGGAGCGGCGCCAAGGCCGGCAAGGTAGCGGGGCGCATCGCAGCCGAAGGGCGCGTCGCAGCTTTCGTCGCCGACGACCGCCGCAGCGGCGCGCTGGTCGAGGTCAATTGCGAGACCGATTTCGTTGCCAAGGACGATAGTTTCGCGCAATTTGCGCAATCGGTCGCTGAAGCAATCGCTCATCGCAATCCAGCCGATGTCGGCGTGCTTGCCGACGTGCCGCTCGCTTCGGGCGAAACCGTCGAAGCGGTACGCAAAGCGCTGATCGCGAAGCTGGGCGAAAACATCAGTGTGCGCCGCTTTGTGCGCATGCAAACCGAAGGCCGGTTGGCGGTGTATCTGCACGGCGTGAAAATCGGCGTACTGGTCGATTACCAGGGCGGCGACGAAACCCTGGGCAAGGATATCGCGATGCATATCACGGCGATGAAGCCGGTTTGCGTTGCCAGGGAAGATGTCCCGACCGAACTGCTCGCCAGCGAGCGCGCGATTTACACCGCGCAGGCGGCGGATAGCGGCAAGCCGGCCGCCATCATCGAAAAAATGGTCGACGGCAAGATCGCAAAATATCTGGCTGAGGTCACTCTGCTCGATCAACCATTCGTCAAGGATGGCGAGCGCACCGTCCAACAGTTGCTCAAAGCCGGCGAAGCGCACGTCAACAAGTTCCAGATGTTCGTCGTCGGTCAGGGAATCGAGAAAAAAACGAACGATTTCGTCGCGGAAGTGATGTCCCAGGCGAAGAGCTAGAACATGCTGGTCGCTACTCCGGTCACAACGGCCTACAAGCGCATCATGCTGAAAATCAGCGGCGAAGCGCTGATGGGCGAGGATAGCTACGGTATCAATCGCGCAACCATTGAGCGTATCGTCGCCGAAATCGCCGAAGTCGTCGGACTCGGCGTCGAGGTCGGCATCGTCATCGGTGGCGGCAATATCTTTCGCGGCGTGGCCCTTGGCGCGGCTGGCATGGACCGGGCGACTGCCGATTATATGGGCATGCTGGCGACGATCATGAATGCGCTCGCGCTGCAGGACGCGATGCGGCGCGTGAACCTGGTCAGCCGCGTACAATCGGCATTGCGCATCGATCAGGTCGCGGAACCGTATATTCGCGGCAAGGCAATGCGCTATCTGGAAGAGGGCAGGGTGGTCATTTTCGCCGCTGGCACCGGCAATCCCTTTTTTACCACCGACACGGCGGCGGCGCTGCGCGGCATGGAAATGAATGTCGATATCGTAATCAAGGCGACCAAGGTCGACGGCGTCTATACCGATGACCCGAAAACAAACCCGAATGCGACGCGCTACAAACGTTTGAACTTCGACGAAGCGATCGAAAAAAAATTGCAAGTGATGGACGCCACGGCGTTGACCCTGTGCCGCGATCAGAAGCTGCCGATAAGCGTGTTCAACATTACCAAGCCGCGCGCGTTGAAGCGGGTAGTCATGGGCGAAGACGAAGGCACACTGGTGCACTGTTGAAAGGGCTGACCGATGATCGCAGACGTCAAAAAATCCGCCGAGCAGAAAATGCAAAAATCGCTCGAAGCGCTGAAGACCGATCTCAGCAAAGTGCGCACCGGGCGCGCACACACCGGTATTCTCGATCACGTGACGGTCGATTACTACGGCACGCCGACGCCGATCAACCAGGTCGCCAACGTCAACCTGCTCGACGCGCGCACCATCAGTGTGACGCCATGGGAAAAGAAAATGGGTGCGGCGATCGAAATTGCGAGTCGCGAATCGGATCTCGGGCTCAACCCGTCCTCGGTCGGCGAAATTGTTCGCGTGCCGATGCCGGCGCTGACCGACGAGCGGCGCCGCGATTTGATCAAGGTCGTGCGCCATGAAGCCGAAAACGCGCGGGTCGCCGTGCGCAACATCCGCCGCGACGCCAACGCCGGGCTCAAGGAAATGCTGAAAGAAAAGACCGTCGCCGAAGACGCCGAACGCCGCGCCGAAGAAGATATCCAGAAATTGACCGACCGCTACATCGCCGAAATCGATAAAGCACTGCAGATGAAGGAAGCCGACCTGCTGGCGGTCTAGTCACCAGTGCATAACAATCTAGAATCACGTCGATGAGCGCGCATCCAAGTTCGACCATCGTCGTCCCGCAAGCGTCCGAGATGCCGCGCCATATCGCGATCATCATGGATGGCAATGGCCGCTGGGCAAAGCAGCGCTTCCTGCCGCGGATCGCCGGTCACCGACGCGGCATCGAAACCGTCCGCGCGACCATCAAGACTTGCATAAAGCGCGATATCGGCTACCTGACCTTATTCGCGTTCAGCAGCGAAAACTGGCGCCGTCCGGAAGACGAAGTCGTGTTTCTGATGGAACTCTTCGTACGCGCGCTCGAGCAGGAGGTCGTCAAGCTGCACGAAAACGGCATTTGCTTCAAGGTTGTCGGCAATATGTCCGCGTTTGACCCCTCGCTGACCGCCCTTATCCGCGACGCCGAACAACTGACTGCCCGCAACACGAGGCTCGTTCTGACGGTTGCCGCCAATTATGGCGGGCGCTGGGATGTGATGCAGGCGATCAATCGCCTGCGCAAAGCAAATCCGCACGCCAGTGAGGATCTGACCGAGCTCGATCTGGCGCCCTATCTATCGATGCATTACGCGCCGGAGCCCGACCTTTTCGTGCGTACCGGCGGCGAATCGCGCATCAGCAATTTCCTGCTCTGGCAGCTTGCCTATACCGAGCTGTATTTCACCGATACGCTATGGCCGGATTTCGATGAGGCTGCGCTGGATTTCGCGATCAGCGCCTATCGCCGTCGCGAACGCCGTTTCGGACAGACCGGCGATCAGTTGCAGAAAAACGCCTCCCGTGTTCCCGTAGCCCCGTCGACCATTCTCGAAACATCGCGACGCCTCCCGCACAAGCAAAATGTTTAGAAAACGGCTGGCAACGGCCGCCGTTCTTCTCGCTTTATCTCTTGCCGCGCTGTTTTATTTTTCGCAAGGCTTCTGGCTCGCGTTCGTGTTTGTCCTGGTTGGACTCGGCGCATGGGAATGGGCGGGGCTCGCTGCTTACTCGCCTCCGGTAAGAGTCGCCTATGGATTGGCAATACCGGCCACTTGTCTCGTGGCAGCGCAATGGCTCGCCCCGCTGCCGGTTTCGATCAAGGTTTTGCCATTTGCGCTCGCTCTCCTGTTCTGGGCGCTGATCGCACCCATATGGTTGGGGCTCAAGTGGCAAACGCGCCAACCGCTGACCCTGGCCCTAACCGGCCTGGTGCTGCTGATTCCATTCGGGATGAGTTTGATCGCGTTACGCGCGATCAGTCAGGGGTTGCTGTTGCAGGTGCTGGGCGTCGTCTGGGTTGCCGATACCGCAGCCTACTTCGTCGGACGCCGCCTGGGCAGACGCAAGCTTGCGCCCAGCATCAGCCCCGGCAAGACCTGGGAGGGCGCCATTGGTGGCTTGATCGGGGCGGCTTTATATGCCGTGATCTGGCTTGCCAGCGAATATTTTGTCGGAAGTCCGATGCGCGGGCCGGCCGGCCTCATCGAACTGGTCGCGATGCTGCTGCTGGTGCCGGCCAGCATTGTCGGCGACCTGTTCGAATCGTGGATGAAGCGTTTGGCGGCCGTCAAAGACAGCGGCGTACTGTTGCCCGGCCACGGTGGTCTGCTCGACCGCATCGACGGCCTGACCGCCGCGGTGCCGGTCGCCGCGTTCGCCATTCTGTCTCTGCGCGCATTGCCCTAGCGCCCTGGGCTGCGTGTAGCTATGAAAAGGGTGCCGAGAATCGTCGCCGTACTGCGTTGCGAAACACGTTCGATAAGCTCGCCAGGAGCCCAAGCTGACTGTGGTTCGCGGCGTTGTTGGTTGCCCCCCGATTTGGCGCCGATTTCGGCACTTTTCATTGCCAGCATCAAGGGCCATCATATTTCGCGAACCAGCAACCCAGGATGCTAGCGTCCTGATTTCGATGAAACGCGGATGAAACGCGAAGCGATTGCCATCCTTGGCGCAACCGGCAGCATAGGGGTCAGTACGCTCGCCGTGATCGAGCGTCATCCCGATAAATTCGAGGTTGTCGCGTTGACCGCGCATTCGCAGGTGCCGCGCTTCTTCGAGCAATGCCAGCGCTTCGCGCCGCGCTATGCCGTAATGCTCGATGCTGTCGCTGCCGAGGAACTGCGCGGTCTTGTCAAACAGGCAAATATCCGGTGTGAGGTCCTGCACGGCGCCGATGCGCTGGAGCAGATTGCCGGACTTGACGAGGTCGATACCGTCATGGCCGCCATCGTCGGTGCCGCCGGTTTGCGTCCGGTACTGGCTGCGGCGCGCGCTGGCAAGAAAATCCTGCTTGCCAATAAGGAAGCGCTGGTGATGGCCGGCAGCTTGCTGCTCGAGGCCGTGCGCGACAACAACGCCAGACTGCTGCCGATCGACAGCGAGCACAACGCGATTTTTCAGGCACTGCCGCATGACTTCGCCGGCGACCTCGCCGCGGCCGGCGTGCGCCGCATCCTGTTGACTGCATCGGGCGGTCCGTTTCGGCTGACACCGCCGCACGAGCTCGAGCACGTAACGCCCGACCAGGCATGCGCGCATCCGAACTGGGTCATGGGGCGCAAGATTTCCGTCGACTCCGCGACCATGATGAACAAGGGGCTGGAAGTGATCGAAGCGCGCTGGCTGTTCAATGCCGCGGCAGAACAGATCGATGTCGTGATTCATCCGCAAAGCATCGTGCATTCGCTGGTCGAATACATCGACGGCTCGCTGATCGCGCAGCTCGGCAATCCGGACATGCGCACACCGATCGCGCACGCGCTGGGCTTTCCGAAGCGCATTTCGGCCGGCGTCGAGCCGCTCGATCTGTTCAAGACGCC
>JBGTFJ010000247.1:0-6470 GCA_041747355.1 Burkholderiales bacterium | reverse complement strand
AAGGCCGAGCGCTGGATCCTCGAACGGCTGAATGGCGAGGATGGCCTGGGCGCGATTTTTCCGGCCATGGTCAATGCATACGAAACGCTGGCGCTGCTTGGCTACGCGCCAGAGCATCCGCATCGCGCGACAGCGAAGCGTGCGCTTGAAAAACTGCTGGTGGTCGGCGAAGAATCCGCATATTGCCAGCCTTGCGTCTCGCCGGTGTGGGATACGGCGCTCGCCTGCCTCGCGCTGCAAGAGGCCGATGACGGCAATAAGTCTCCCTCGTCGCCCCCGCCCAGCGCGAAAATGCGGCGCGCACTCGACTGGCTTATTGACAGGCAACTGGATAGCGAACCCGGCGATTGGCAGGGCGCGAAGCCTGCTTTGCAAGGGGGCGGCTGGCCTTTTCAGTACGGCAACGACCATTATCCCGATGTCGACGATACCGCAGCGGTCGGCTGGGCGATGCAGCGCGTGCGCGATCCGCGGTATACCAGATCCTTGCAGCGCGCAGCGCGTTGGGTTGCCGGCATGCAATCAAAGAACGGCGGCTTCGCGGCGTTCGACGTCGACAACACGCACTACCATCTGAACGAAATCCCGTTTGCCGATCACGGCGCTTTGCTCGACCCGCCGACCGCCGACGTCAGCGCGCGCTGCATTGCCTTCCTCGGTCTGAACGACGCCGCGCGCTATGCCGATAGCATCGACAGCGCTGCCGCCTATCTGCACGCCGAGCAGGAAAGCTCAGGAGCGTGGTTTGGGCGCTGGGGAACCAACTATATTTACGGCACCTGGTCGGTGCTGACAGCGCTCGAAGCAGCCGGCGTACCGTTCGATTCGCAAGCGGTTTCGCGGGCCATACAGTGGCTGAAGCGCACGCAACGCGACGATGGCGGCTGGGGCGAGAGCAACGACAGTTATCTCGATGACGCGGCGCCGGGAAGGCACGTGAACAGCACGGCGTTTCAAACCGCGTGGGCGATGCTTGCGCTGATGGCCGCCGGAGAAGCTCGATCGGAGGCGGTCGCGTGCGGCGCGGCTTATTTGCTGCGCGAGCAACGCGAGGACGGCTTGTGGCACGACGACGAATTCACCGCGCCCGGCTTTCCGCGCGTCTTCTACCTCAAATATCACGGCTACGATAAATACTTTCCGCTCTGGGCGCTGGCGCGTTATCGCAATTTGCTGATACCCAAAGAGGAGCCGGTTGCGACCAGCGACGCCTCAGCGCCGCAACCGCAAGCACGGCCGCTGCTCGCCAGCTGCAGTTAGCGCTTCTTGGCCGCGCAGGAAAAGCAAGCGATCCACGTCACCGGCATCGTCGCTGCCTTACCGCTGGAAGCACGTTGTCTTGCGCAATTCTCGAGTGTGCGGTTCGGCTTGCAGAAAAACGTCGAACTGGCCGACGTCGGCTGGATCCGCGTATCCGGCATGGGCGCTGCGAAGGCAGGCCGCGCTGCCGCGGCGTTGCTACACGGCGGTGCACGACGCTTGGTTAGTTGGGGGGTGGCGGGCGCGCTGACAGCAGAGCTGAAAGCCGGCGCGCTGATAGTGCCCGACGCTATCACTTCAAGCGACGGCCGAGAATTCCCGATCGATAGCGAGTGGCGTGCGCGCTTGATCCGCTGTTTAAGCGACTTGCCAGTCGCGGGAGGCCGACTCACTGAGAGCACAAACATTTCGAGCACGCCAGCCGATAAACACGCGTTACACGCCTGCACCGGCGCAATCGCCGTCGATATGGAAAGCGCGGCCATCGCTGCTGCGGCAAATTGTGCCGCCATCCCGTTCATGGCAATCCGGGCAATCGTCGACGAGGTCGATCACCCTATTCCGGCGGCCGCCATGCATGCGGTCGACGAACTCGGCAACCTCAATCCTGTGCGGCTAATCCGCTCAGTCGTCGCCAATCCGCGGCAGCTGCGCGATCTGCTGTATCTGGCGAAGAGCATGTACGCGGCGCAAGCCACGCTGAAGCGGGTTGCCGTGCTGGCACATAGCGCGTTGTAGCCTGTCTTTCCCGATACCGATTTAACATCCGTTAAACCATGCTCGCCCTTGTTACCGGCGCTTCCGGCTTTGTAGGCTCGGCCGTCGCTCGCCGTCTACTCGATGCCGGTCACCGCGTGCGCGCACTTGTCCGGCCGACCAGCGACCGGCGCAATCTCGTCGGTTTGTCTCTTGAGATCGTGCACGGCGACCTGACCGAATCGCCCTCGCTCGTTCGCGCGCTTGAAGGGTGCGACGCGTTGTTTCACGTAGCCGCCGACTACCGGCTGTGGACCCCGGTGCCCGAAGAACTGTATCGCGCCAATCAGGCTGGCGCCGTAAATATCATGCGCGCTGCGCTGGCGGCCGGCGTTGCACGCATCGTTTACACGAGCAGCGTCGCGACCCTGGGATGGAATAAGGATCGAAGTCCGGCCGACGAAGCAACGCCTTCCACCATCGAGGACATGATCGGCCATTACAAGCGCTCGAAGTTTCTGGCCGAGGCGGAAGTCACGCGCATGGTCGAGCGCGAGGGTCTGCCGGCAGTGATCGTCAATCCGACCGCGCCGGTCGGCCCGCGCGATATCAGGCCGACGCCGACCGGGCGCATGATCCTCGATGCCGCGCGGGGACGCGTACCGGCATATGTCGACACCGGTTTGAACATCGTGCATGTCGACGATGTCGCGCAGGGACACCTGCTCGCCTATGAGCGCGGCAGGATCGGTGCGCGCTACATTCTCGGAGCGGAAAATCTGACCTTGCAGCAGATACTCACCCGCGTCGCCACGATCGCCGGGCAAAAGCCGCCGCGCATCCGCCTGCCGCACAATGCAATTCTGCCGATCGCCTACGTGGCCGAGGCTTGGGCGCGAATCAGCCGGCGCGAACCTTTGGTGACGATCGATGGCGTACGGCTGTCGAAGAAGACGATGTTTTTTTCGAGCGACAAAGCCACACGTGAGCTCGGCTATGCGCCGCGACCGGCCGATGCAGCTTTGACCGACGCCGTCTTATGGTATCGCGAACACGGCTACTGCAAGCGCTCCCTGAGAAACCTCTGATCAAGAGCCGCTTTAGCGCTCGATTAAAGCATTCGAGGGCGGCAGGCCTGAACCTGTCGACGGGCGATCGGACTTAAGGCCCGCTGCGGCCAGCTACGGGAGTACTGCGAGCCGGCCGGAAGCTGTCCCAGATCAGCAATACCGCGCCTACGGTAATGGCCGAATCGGCGACATTGAATGCCGGCCATGAGTATTCGGCGATATGAAAATGCAGGAAATCGACGACCGCGCCGAAGCGAAAGCGGTCGATGACATTGCCGATTGCGCCGCCGAGCACCAGACCCAGCGCCAAGTTCATCATTATGCTTCCGGCATGCCGGTACAGCATATAAAGAATCCAGATCGATGCGAGCAAGGCGACCGCGATAAAAAATTCGCGCTGCCAACCCGATGCGTCGTTCAGGAACGAGAATGCCGCGCCGGTGTTATAGGTCAGCACGAGATCGAAAAACGGCGTGATAACGACGCGGTCGCTGTATGTCAGCGACTGTGTGATAACGAGTTTCGACCATTGGTCGAGCACGATCACCAGCAACGCTATGCCGAGCCATGGCAGTAATTTACGCATGACTGCGCGTCTCCCCGGCGCCGAACAGGTTGTCGACGCAGCGCCCGCAGATTTGTGGATGCGCGGGATCGGCGCCGACGTCTACCCGGTAATGCCAGCAGCGCTCGCATTTCGGATGGCCGCTGGCGGCCACCGCGATGCTGATCCCCGGAATGCTGCTTGCGATGGCGCCGCCGCAGTCCGGTGACGCAAGTCCGGTTGCACTGACGTCGCCTGCTACGGTAGCGCTGGAGGTGATGAATACGAAGCGCAGATCGTCGCCAAAAGATCTCAGGAATTCGCTTTCGCCGGCATCCGCATGCAGCACGACCTCTCCGGCCAGCGACGATCCAATCTGGCCGGCGACGCGCAGTGCCTCGAGCTGTTTTTGCACATCCGAACGCAGCGCGCGCAATTTGCTCCAGCGAGCGCGCAAGCGGTCGGCCTCGGCAACGGAAGCGGTGTCGCCCAAGGCAACGGCAGGCAACTCGTACCACGTCGACAGGAATATGCTGCTGTCTGCGTCGCCGTTCAACACCTGCCATGCTTCTTCGGCGGTAAAGCTCAAAATCGGCGCGAGCAGGCGGACCAGGCATTGGGCGATATGGTGCAAGGCGTTTTGCGCCGACCGGCGCGCGGCGGAATCGGCGCCGGCCGTGTACAGGCGGTCTTTCAAAATATCCAGATAAAAGCCGCCGAGATCCTCGGAACAAAACTGCTGCAGCTTCTGCACGACCTGATGGAATTCATAGCGGCCGTAGTGTCCGCCGGGCTGCCCTGAACCGGCATCGACTCCGCCGCCAAGTTCAAACTGCAAATCGGCTGTCATGACGATTACATAGCGGTCGATTTCCAGCCATTGCTCAACCGGCGGTACCTCTCGCGCCGCATCGAAATCGGAAACGTTGGCGAGCAGAAAGCGCAACGTGTTGCGGATGCGGCGGTAGCTCTCGACGACGCGTTTCAGAATTTCGTCCGAGATCGACAATTCCGCGGAATAATCGGTGGCGGCCACCCACAACCGCAAAATGTCGGCGCCGAGCGTATCCGAAACCTTTTGCGGCGCGATCACATTGCCGCGCGACTTGCTCATTTTGTGGCCGTTGCCGTCGACGACGAAACCATGCGTCAGCAGCCCTTCGTAGGGTGCCCGGCCATCGATCGCGCAACCGGTCAGCAAGGACGATTGAAACCAGCCGCGGTGCTGGTCCGAGCCTTCCAGATACAAATCGGCTGGATAGCGCAGGCCGACGCTTTCCGCACCCTGCCCCCGCAGGACGGTCGCGTGGGTGGTGCCCGAATCGAACCAGACGTCGAGCGTATCTCCGAGCTTCCGATATGAGGCGGCATCGTCTCCGAGCACCTCTGCCGCATCCAGCGCAAACCACGCTTCTATACCGTGCTGCTCGACTCTTTCGGCAACGTGTTCGAGCAATTCGTCGGTACGCGCGTGCAGTTCGCCGCTTTCACGGTGCACGAAAAACGTCATCGGCACCCCCCAGTTGCGCTGGCGTGATACGCACCAGTCCGGACGATTTTTGATCATCGCTTCCAGACGGGCACGGCCCCAATCCGGATAGAAATCGGTGTCTGCTATCGCTTCCAACGCGGTGCGGCGAAGACCGGCCGAAGATAGCTCCTGCTTCGCCTGCCCCGCCTGGTTTGCCATCGTCGCGCCCGCGCCCAACGTCCTGACCAGGTCGTCCATGGCGATGAACCATTGCCGGGTGGCGCGATAGATGATCGGCGTCATGTGCCGCCAACAATGCGGGTAGCTGTGCTTCAACTTTTCCTGATGGATCAGTGCGCCGCTTTTCTCGAGTTCCGCGACGATCACGTCGTTGGCTTTCCAGACTGACAAACCACCGACGAGTGGAACACCCGGCAGAAACTTGCCATCAGCGCCGACCGGATTCTCGACCGGCAACTGGTAGCGAAGGCCGACGGCATAATCTTCGAGACCATGCGCCGGTGCGGTATGTACTAGGCCGGTGCCGGCTTCCAGCGTCACGTGCTTGCCGCAAACGATGGGCACTTCGCGCGCATAAAAAGGATGCTGCAACCGCAGGTGTTCGAGGGTCCGGCCATGGCGGCGCCCCAGGACGCGGATCGGGCTCAAGCCGAAACGCGTGAGGCTCGCATCGGTCAATTCTTCGGCAAGCAGCAGCACACCTTTTTCGGTTTCGATCAGCGTGTACTGGAAATCGGGATGGACGCTGACGGCCTGGTTGGCGGGCAGCGTCCACGGTGTCGTGGTCCAGATCACCGCAAACGCCGAAAAATGCGTCGCAAGCTCTGGCCCGGCTATGCCAAACGCATCAGCGAGCTTCGCCAGGTCGCTGAACTTGAATCCGACATCTATCGCCGGCGAGACCTTGTCTTCGTATTCGACCTCGGCTTCGGCCAATGCCGAACGGCAATCGATGCACCAGTTGACCGGCTTCTGGCCCTGATACAGATAGCCGTTTTGGCGGATCCTGCCGAGCGCGCGAATGATACCGGCCTCGTTTTGAGAATCCATGGTCAGATAAGGCCGCTCCCAGTCGCCGAACACACCGAGACGGACGAAATCGGCTTTCTGCCGCTCGATCTGGGTGGCAGCGAATTCGCGACAAAGCTTGCGGAACTGGTCGGCCGGGATGTTTTTGCCGTGCGCCTTTTCGACCTGGAGTTCGATCGGCAAACCGTGGCAATCCCAGCCCGGTACGTACGGTGCATCGTAGCCGGACAGTGTCCGGCTTTTTACGATGACGTCCTTGAGGATTTTGTTGACCGCGTGGCCGATGTGAATATCGCCATTCGCATAAGGGGGGCCATCGTGCAGAATGAACTTCGGCCGGCCGGCGCAAACTTCGCGTATCCGCTGATACAGCCTTGAC
>JBGTFJ010000246.1:0-5196 GCA_041747355.1 Burkholderiales bacterium | reverse complement strand
AAATACATTCGGCAAGCCGGGCACTGACAAATCCGCTTCGACTTTCAAGCGGCCGGCATTGTCGGCAGCGCCCGCTATCCAGCGCGCTGCCGGCGAGGCGACGACGCCGGCTGCCCACAAAACCGTGCGCGCTTCGATGCGCTTGCCGCTGACCAGCACGCCCTTGTCATCGATCTGTTCGACGCGGCTGCCAGTCAGCACTTCGACGCCAAGCTTTTCCAGGTACGCCTGCGCAGTCACCGACAGCTTTTCGGGAAACGCCGGCAAAATACGCGGCCCCGATTGCACGAGCATGACGCGCGCGGCGGCCGGATCGAAGCGCCGAAAATCCTTTTCCATGCCGAAGCGCGCGAGTTCGGCGATTGCGCCGGCAAGTTCGACGCCGGTCGGCCCGCCGCCGACTATCAAAAAGGTCAGCAGACTGCGCCGTTCATCAGCATCGTCGGTAACCTCGGCTTCCTCGAAAGCAACAAGCAGACGCCTGCGCACATCGATCGCATCCTCGACGCGTTTCAGGCCGGGTGCTGCGGCCGCCCAATCGTCGCGGCCAAAGTAGCTATGCGTGGCGCCGGTCGCGAGCACCAGATAATCGTAGGGCACGCGCTTGGCGCCGATCAGCACTTCCTGGCTTCTGGTGTCAACCCCCGTCACCGTGCCGAGCAGCACGCGCGTGTTGAAATGATCGCGGAACAGGCCGCGAATCGGCATCGCGATATCGCCTGGCGATAGCGCCGCGGTCGCGACTTGGTACAACAAGGGCTGGAACAGATGATAGTTGTGCCGATCGATCAAGGTAACGGCAGCGCGCGCATTGCGCAAAGCCGCGGCGCAGCTCATGCCGCCGAAACCTGCGCCGATGATGACCACGCGCGGCAGCCCATCGAGCGCGAACGCCGGCTTGCCGTCGAGCTGCGGAAAATTTTTCTTGAGGCGAATTTCGAGCAGGCGATCCAGCGACCATTTGCCAGCGCCGTGTATCGCCAGGAGCGCGAACAGCATGAGCAGAAAAAATTGATCGGCATGCATGGCCGACATCATTTGCATGGTCAGCGCCGCAATCAGGGCAAGTGAGACGAGTCGCGTCGCCAGACCGAGCGCCAGCAGCAGCGCGTATAGCAGCCCGACATCGAATGCGACTATCGGGCTCGCCTGAGTTGGCAGCCAGACCGCTTGCAGCAAGCCGCTTAATGTCAGGGCGAGCCATGGCCTCAGCAGCAAGTGGTAAATCGGCGCCACGTCGCGTGTGATCGAAGCCGCTGCGCGTACGCCAGTGGCAGCGAGCGGCAGCGCCGAATCGATCAAGCCGGGGCGCAAGCTGCGATCGAGCGAAAGCGCGCCTGGGCCGCGCACCACATACCAGCCAAACAGCGCAATCCAGAACAGATGCAAATCGAGCGCGGCATAGTTGAGCTGGATGACCAGCGACAACATTAAAAGCGCTGCGGCGGCGAAACGCGTGGCAAGTCCGGCCGCAAGTAGAATGCTTCCGAACAGTTCGATCGCAACACCAAGATACGCTGCTATGACCGGGTCCAGCCACGCCACTGGGTACTCGTTCGCCGACAGGTAAATCGCATTATCCCAATTCGTTATCTTGATCAGCGCGGAGACAAAAAACGCCTGCGCCAGCGCTAGCCGCATGATCAGGTCGACGACAGGAGCTGTCGTTTTTTCGGCGACACGCAACGCTTGCGCGACGGCGCCGAGCCACGACGCGGCCCATGTTCCCAGCGGCGAATGGAGAGGCTTCATGACGCCACACCGCGGGCTTTACGCAAAGTCGCTGCGATTAACACCAGCGCCAGAATTGGGTAAACGGCGGAAACGCGATATAGCTGTTCAAGGGTCAGCCAATTGCGCAAAGCGCCGATGGCGAAAGCGCCGAGACCGACGCCCAGCATCAGCGCCGCCGTCAGCATCGCCGACACCCATGCGACGTGCTGGTCAAATTGGCGACTGACGAGCGCCATGGTCAAGGGGAAAAATGCCGAGCACGCGAGCCCGGCCAGCGCGAACAGTGCAATGCCCGAAGCCGCGCTATCGACATAAGGCAGCAGCAGGAATGCCAGGATCATAATGACCGGCAAAGTCTGCCAGACGCGCTCGGCGGCGACTCGAACCACGATCACCGACACCAGCAAACGGCCCGCGACCAGCGCACCCCAGAACGCCGATAGCGCAGCCGCGGCGGTGTTTTCCGGGAGCTGTTTTGTCTGCTGCAAGTAGATCGCCACCCAACTCGAAAAAGTGCCTTCGGCGAAGGCGTAAATTACGGCAATCGCCATGAACAGCCAGAACACCGTTGAGCGTTGCGGTACCGACGCGGCGTCCGATTCGCTTTGCCTGTCACCCTGCTTATTCTGCTGCACATTGCGCGTGCTTCTCTTGGTCGCGCGGTAGTCAGGAAAAGAAGTCAGCGCGACCGCAATGGCCAGCGCCAGACATGCGGCGAGCAG
Organism: Burkholderiales bacterium; assembly: GCA_041747355.1. Classification (GTDB taxonomy): domain Bacteria; phylum Pseudomonadota; class Gammaproteobacteria; order Burkholderiales; family JACMKV01; genus JACMKV01. The sequence goes on along the minus strand of JBGTFJ010000246.1, from coordinate 2,740 downwards.
CGAGAGCGGAAAACGCACCCAGTGGCCCATGGTCCACGCTGCCAACAGCGGCCCCGCCATCAGACCCATTCCTAGCAAGGTGTGCAGCGCGATCACGGCCGTATTGCGACGCTCGGGAAAGAAAGCCGGCGGGAAACTATTCAATGGCGCACCAGACAGGCCGAAGCCGAGGCCGAGACCAGCGGTACCGCAAAGCACGATCAGATACGCGGTCTCCGCCGACATGCCGCTGCTTGCGGCAAGCAGCGCCTGGGATAGCGCATTCGCCAGCAATGCGAGCACGAGCAAGACTTTCAGGCCAATGCGTTGCGCGAGCACGCCGCCGCCGCCAGCGCCGATCACCGCCAGCGCGACCTGCGGTAGAAAGATCGCGCCGTATTGCGCATCGGAAAAGCCATGCATGGCGCGCAGCACACCGCTGCTCGCCGGGAAGCTGACGAGCGTAAGGCCTTGGACGAAAGCCGATAGGTAAATCACCGCTATCGCGGCGATTCCGGCGTTCCATCCGGTGCTCAATGTGAAGGTTCTTGTGTTGCTCATGTCTTTCCCTCATCGGTGATCAATGCCCGCGATTCTGTTGCCCGCGTTTTCTGTTTATTCCCCCCTTTGGAAAGGGGGGCTAGGGGGATTTAAGGTTTAGGATTTGAGGTTTTATTAACTGCCGTAAATCCCCCTCAGTCCCCCTTTTTCAAAGGGGGAGGTCCCTGGCTATGCAGCCGCTTCCTCGCGCTCGATCGCATCCGCGCCGCCCTGCTGTTTTCGCCAATACATCGGAATATCCGTCCGGTAATGCCTTTCCAACAGATTCGCAACCAGGCCCGTCCACCCCGTTTGATGCATCGCGCCCAACCCCAATCCCGTCTCGCCATGGAAGTATTCGTTGAACAACAGCAAATCCTTCCAATGCGGATCGTTCTGGAACGGGCTGTCGGCAGGAAACGCCGGCCGCAACCCGTTCGCATCGCGCCGGAAAATATCGACGAGGCGATCGGAAATCAGCTTGGCGATTTCTTTCAGGGTGAGCTGCTGATTGTCAACGCACGGCACCGCGACCTTGAAGCCGTCGCCGAGATAGCGGTGAAACTTTTCGAGCGCCTGAACCAGCGCGTAGTTGGTCGGCATCCATACCGGTCCGCGCCAGTTGGAATTGCCGCCGAACAGGCCGCTGTTCGATTCGCCCGGCAGGTATTCGATCAGCGCCTGGCCGATGCCCGGCAATGTGCCGAGATCGCGGCGCTCGGCGTGGATGCGCGAGACGCTGCGGATGCCGTGCTTGGACAGAAACTCGCGCTCGGACAGCAAACGTTCGAGGATGCGCGGTAACAGATCGGTGTTGACCAGCGACAGCAGATGCTCGCCGCGCGCATTGGTCGCGACCGGGCACGCTGAAACCTTGTAACCTCCGTAGCGGCCGCGGTAGTACTTCTCAAGCGTCTTCACAAAGCGCGGCGCTTTGACGAGCAGGCGCTGATCGACGACTTCGCATGCGAATAGCGGGATCAGGCCGACCCACGAAAACACGTCGATGCGATGACTTTGTCCATCGGGCGCGACGACGAAGTCCTTGAAGAATCCATCGGCTTCGTCCCACAGCGAAATGCTATTGGCGACGTGACCGCCGATTGCATTGGCCATCGCCATGAACTGCGTGTAGCACTGAATCGCGACGTCCTCGTAATCGGAATCCTCGGCCGCGAGTTCGAGCGACATCAGGGTCATGTTCAACGCGAACATCGCCATCCAGCCTGTCGCGTCAGCCTGCTTCAGCGAATAGCCGGGGGGCAGCGGATTCGAGCGGTCGTAGACTGAAATATTGTCGAGGCCGAGGAAGCCGCCTTCGAAAACGTTATGGCCATCGGCGTCCTTGCGGTTCAACCACCACGTGTAATTCATCAAGAGTTTGTGCGTAACGCGCTGCAGGAAGTGCACGTCCCCGGCGCCACGCTGCACGCGTTCGGCGCGAAATACCTTGAGCGCTGCCATCGCCAGTACCGGCGGATTGACGTCGCTGAACTGCCATTCGTAAGCCGGAATCTGGCCGTTTGGATGCAGATAGTTCTCGCGCAGCAGAAGCTCGATCTGGTCTTTCGCGAAATCGACGTCGACCAGCGCCAAAGTCGCGCAATGAAACGCAAGGTCCCACGCCGCGAACCACGGGTATTCCCACTTGTCCGGCATGGAAATGATGTCGGCCGCCTGCAAATGACGCCAGACGTGATTGCGGCCCTTGTTGCGGGAAGCCGGCGGCGGAAATTGATCGCCGTCGCACCAGCGCGCAACATCGTAATGAAAAAACTGCTTGCTCCAGATCATGCCGGCTGAGGCCTGGCGCAGAATGTTGTGATCCTCAATGGATGCCGCCGGTGAAATGCCGCGATAGAACTCCGTCGCCTCGGCTGCACGCTTTTCCAGCAACGCATCGTGGTTGAGGAATGGCGTTGTCATAGCGATTGAGGACAGCACGAGGTCGATCACGTGTTGGTCGCCGCCTGCAACGGTCACGACATGGCTGGCGGCGAATCTGGTTCCGGTCATTTCCGGATTGACCGCTGCCGCCTCGCCATCGATCAGATAGCGGTGGAAAGCGTCCTTCACATAAGTTGCGTTCGGCACGTTCCACAAACGCTCACTGTTGCTTTCGTTTTCCGTGTAAAGGGCCTGTGCCTCGTTGCGACCGTACAGCAAGTACGGACCCAGCGACGGGTGCGCAGCCTCGACTGCCCACGCCGCGCCCTTAACC
>JBGTFJ010000245.1:0-3892 GCA_041747355.1 Burkholderiales bacterium | reverse complement strand
CCACCCGCCGGCAGCGCGCCCAGGCTTTGATATCGATTCGAAATGAACGCATCGCGCGGGTCCTCGCGCTCCATGATGGCTGCCATTGCAAACCCGGGCGGCAAATCCATCGGTACGTCCTTCATCGAATGCACGGCGATGTCGGCTGTGCCGGCTGTCATCGCCTCTTCCAGCTCTTTGACAAACAGTCCCTTGCCGCCGATCGCCGACAAAGGAGTCTGAAGCTGTCGGTCGCCCTGGGTCGTCATGGGCATCAGCGTGACGTTCATCCGCGGATAGAGATTTTTGATCTGGTGCTGGACGAAGCGCGCTTGCCAAAGCGCAAGTTTGCTGGCGCGTGTCGCGATGACGATGGAATCTGGATCGAACAATTTGGCAGCGTTCGCAGCGATTCGATTGGAGGGTGTCCGGGATCAGACCAGCGGAACCCGCGGTCCGCGATGACCAGACGCGGTAGTGAAATCGTTCTCAAACGTGCCGCAAATGCGGTTGAGACGAAAAAACGATTTTAACATTTACCATCCACGTCCCTTGTAAGTCCGTATACGCTGTGGCGACTAAAAGCTTGCCCGTTGCCCGACGCAGGCCGGCCGCGGGGAGGTGCTGTTTTTATTCAAATGTGCTATATCATGCGCACCGGCCGCAACCGTCCGGTATTCAATTACCAATAGGAGATCTACATGAGCGCAGTCAGAAAGCTTTCGGGTGTCACCATGGCCTTTGCGGCCGCTGCTGTTTTTGCTGCGACAGGATGTGCCCATACCCCGGGCTCCACCACTACGGCGTCCGCGAAAGGCGCTTGTATGGGCGTGAACGCGTGCAAAGGCAACGGCGCATGCAAGACCGCATCGAACGCCTGCAAAGGTCAGAACGCCTGCAAGGGCCAAGGCTTTATGTCGATGAGCGAAGGCGATTGCAAGACGGCGGGCGGCAAGTTTGTCCTCGACCCGACCAAAGGCTAACGCGTTCCTTTAGACCTAACACCAAACCCCGTCTGCGATTGCAGATGGGGTTTGCGCCTAGAGCTTGCTCTTTCTATCTGCCGAACTCTTTAACGACGTGCTGCTGGCGTCGGCTCATCGGCAACTTCTCCGGCAAGTCCTTCAGCAATACAGTCCAACGCGGTTCGCCGCCCTCGTCCGCGACTTTCTCGAAGCCGGCGATATGATTTTTTGCCACCAGGCAACTGCGGTGAATGCGGACAAAACGCGCCGCATATTCCTGTTCGAGACGGGTGAGCGATTCTTCAAGCAGATATTCGCGCGCGAGTGTTCGTATCGTCACGTATTTCAATTCGGCTTTCAGGTAAACGATATCGCTGATCGGGATCAGATGAATTTTGCCGCGTTCGTGCACGCTCAGATGTGAGCGCGGTGCGGGCGCCAGCTCCCGCAAAACCTCCAGCGATACGGGCGCCATCGATCTCGCGCGCAGCAGCGCATCGAGCAGACGCGATGCGCGTATTGGCTTCAGCAGATAATCGACCGCGTGCAGTTCGAATGCCTGCACCGCAAAATCATCATAGGCGGTGGTGAAAACGACCGCCGGCGGCGTCGGCAGCTTTTGCAGGTGCTGGGCAACTTCGATTCCGTCGATCTCCGGCATGCGGATGTCGAGCAGGACCAGATTGACCGCCGTCGTTCCCAGCAAATCCAGCGCGATGCGCCCATTGGCCGCTTCCGCAACGACCTCGGTCGGCTGCTGCGATGCGCAGTCGTGCAGCAGATCGCGCAGGCGATTGCGCGCCGGCGCCTCGTCATCGACCAGCATGATCTTCAGTGGCTCTGAATTCGTCGAACTCAAGCGGTTTCCTTTAGATACGGAATCGTGATGTGAACCTGGAAGCTGTTGTCGTTGATCGTAGTCTTCAGGCTGCCTTCGGCATCGAAGTGCAGGGCCAGCCGCTCGCGAACGTTTTCAAGCGCCATTTTGTTGCCGGTATGGTGAATGCCCTGCTTGTCATAAGGATTGCGAAGCACCGCGTGCACCTGATTGCGATTCGTGTAGATGTCGATGCTGATCACACCGGGTGCGATGGCCGGCTCGATGCCATGATAAACCGCATTTTCGATTAGCGGCTGCAGCACCAGCGGCGGAATCAGCGCGTCGTGCGGCATATTGTCGATGCGCCAATCGATTTGCAGCCGATCGCCGAGGCGCAATTGCTCGATATTCAGATACTGTCGACATAACGCGACTTCCCTGGCCAGGGTCGACAGCTGCCGGTTATCGGCCATGATCACGCGAAACAGGTCGGCCATATCCTCCAGCGCGGCCTCGGCGCGTTTCGGGTCGGAGCGCACCAGGCTCAGCACAGCATTAATGCTGTTGAACAGAAAGTGAGGCCGGATGCGCGCGTGCAAAGCCTGCAATCGCGCCTCAGCCAATGCAGGCGACAGCGCGCGGCTGCGCAGATTGAAGTAGAACAGCAGCACGGCGGAGATCGTCAACGCGAAAAACAGATTGCGAACCAGTTCGCCGCCGCCATACAAATCCCGCCCCAAACCGTAAACCAGCGCGGTCAGAACGAGTTCGAGGCCGAGCACGACCAGCGTGCCGGGCAGATACGGCAGACGCTGCAGCCATGGATTCGCAAGTCCGAGCACCACGAGACTCAAAATAAGCACCGGCTGCACCAGCGCCGAGATGGCGATCAGTTCCTGCCAGACGCTTCGAAGATCCGATGTCCTGAGCACGGCGGCGATCACGCTTACACCGATGACGATCAGCAAAATCCGCAACAAAATCCCGAGGTTGCGAAAGTTCGGCAAGGCGTCCGGGTATACGTTTTGATTTATACTGGCCATGCTGAATTATTTTGGAACAGGCGATTCCCGATATGCAAGAAAAGCACGATGCTGCGCCACCAGGCTTGTGGTCGGAACGCTTCGGCGAACCGGTTGCCGAGCGCGTCGCGCGCTTCACGGCTTCGGTCGGTTTCGATAACAGGCTCGCACCGTTCGACATCCAAGGTTCGCTCGCGCACGCGCGCATGCTCAATGCCATCGGCATTGTAAGCGCATCCGAGCTTGCCGCAATCGAACAGGGCATGCGGCAGATCGCGGGCGAGATCGAACGAGGGCAATTCGTGTGGTCGATCGCCGATGAAGACGTTCACCTGAACATCGAAAAACGCCTGACCGCGCTGATCGGCGACGCCGGGAAAAAACTGCATACCGCGCGCTCGCGCAACGACCAGGTGGCGACCGACATCCGGCTTTATCTGCGCGCCGCGATCGATTCCATCCGCGCGCTGATCTCGGCATTGCAATCAGCGCTCCTGGATCTCGCCGAGCACCATGTCGACGTCATCATGCCGGGCTTCACCCATCTGCAGGTCGCGCAGCCGGTCAGCTTCGGTCATCATCTGCTCGCCTATTTCGAAATGCTGAAACGCGACGGCGCGCGTTTGGCCGATTGCCGCAAGCGCGTCAACCAGTTGCCGCTCGGCGCGGCGGCACTGGCCGGGACGAGCTACCCGATCGATCGCATGCGTGTCGCCGAAGAACTCGGTTTCGACGGTGTTTGCGAGAATTCGCTGGACGCCGTTTCCGACCGCGACTTCGCAATCGAGTTTTGCGCGTCCGCTGCGTTGGTGATGACGCATCTGTCGAGATTCTCCGAGGAGCTTATCTTGTGGATGAATCCGCGCTTCGGCTTCATCGAACTGGCCGATCGCTACTGCACCGGATCGAGCATCATGCCGCAAAAAAAGAACCCCGACGTGCCGGAGCTCGTGCGCGGCAAAACCGGACGCGTCAACGGCCATCTGGTTGCGCTGCTGACCTTGATGAAGGCGCAGCCGCTCGCCTACAACAAGGATAATCAGGAAGACAAGGAACCGTTGTTCGATACCGTCGATACGTTGACCGCGACGCTCTCCGTGTTTGCC
>JBGTFJ010000244.1:0-3433 GCA_041747355.1 Burkholderiales bacterium | reverse complement strand
GTTTCGTGAATTCAGGGAATCCAGGCTGTGCATTGTACTGAGTGCGCAGCGAGCCGCAAACCGCATAACTGTTTCCAGAACTACGCGGTTTGCGGAAGAACTGCGAATCGAGTGAGGCTGTTCGAGAGAGGTTAAACGAGTGGTCAGGTCCGTTTTGCGATAAGCCGGTACAGCAACAGCAGCAACATCGCGCCGATCACGGCGCCAATGAAACCGGCGGGCTCCCCGGCTTCATACAGATTGAGCGCCTGGCCGGCATACGTTGCGATCAGCGAACCGCCGATACCGAGCAGCGTCGTGATGATGAAGCCGCCCGGATCCTTTCCCGGCATCAGAAACTTGGCAATGATACCGACGATGAGACCGATGAGGATCGTCCACAGTAGTGACATAACTTCTCCTTTTTAACCTTCTTGTTGAAAAATTCCGTGCACATTCGAATCGTATACGAGTTGTGCTGATTAGAGTAATCGTTGCCGTCATGTCTTCCAACCACTTGCTGGTGCGACGACACGCCTTGTCTGTGTGGGGATTAGCGGCGCATATGAGGCGCTGCGCAGGAAACGGGAGGCACAGCCCGGATAGCGGCAGCAGTGGGTTGCCGCATAGGATAAAATAGCGCGTTATTTTCCCGCGATTTCCCAGCTGACATGATCCTGATCCTCAACGAAAACGTCGATTTGAACAGCGCCGAATACCAGCAATTGCTGAAGCATCTGCACAGCCTTCCCAATATCCAGACGCGCGTGCATCACGAGCAGGGCACCGAGCGAGGTCTGACCGAGCTTTACCTGGTCGGCAACACCACGGCGCTACCGATCGAGGAAGTGCGCAGCCTGCCGTGTGTCGAGCGCGTCGTGCGCGTATCCGAGGAATATCGCGTGCTGGGCCGGCACAAGGACGATCGTCGCGCTACGCATTTCGACTATAACGGCGTGCGCTTCGGGCAGGATACGCTGCATGTGTTTGCGGGCTTATGCGCTGTGGACACGCCCGAACACGTCGAACTGATGATGCAGGCACTGCGCGACAACGGCCAGATTTGCACGCGCATGGGCGCCTACAAGCCCCGCACCAGCCCATACGCTTTTCAGGGGCACGGCAAAGCGTGTCTGCCGTATGTGTTCGAGCTGGCCGGCAAATACGATATCAAGGTCATCGCCATGGAGATTACCCACGAATCGCAGATCGGTGAAATTCACGACGCGCTCGCCCAGACCGGCAATCCGACTGGCGTCATGCTGCAGATCGGTACGCGCAACACGCAGAATTTCGAGCTGCTGAAACTTGTCGGGCGCCAGCGTGAATTTCCGGTGCTGATCAAGCGCGGCTTCGGCATCACGCTCGATGAATCGCTGAACGCCGCCGAGTATCTGGCCTCCGAGGGCAACCGCAAAATTATTTTCGGGCTGCGCGGCATGAAGACCAATATGGCCGCGCCGCACCGGAATTTTGTCGATTTCTCGCACGTGCCGGCGGTGAAAAGGCTGACGCGCATGCCGGTCTGCATCGATCCATCGCATTCGGTCGGCACGCGCGCCGTCGCGCCCGACGGCATGCTCGACGTATTCCATGTGACTGCGCAGGGCGTGCTCGCCGGCGCCAATATGGTGCTTGTCGATTTCCATCCGGCGCCGGCGAAGGCGCTGGTCGATGGCCCGCAAGCCCTGCTCTTGAGCGAGTTGCCGCATTTTCTGGCCGACGTGCAGATCGCGCGGGATGCTTATCTGGCGCGAGTTGCGCTGGCCGAGCGCACGCACAGGACGGCCACGCCGGTCAGCGCGGTCAGCTGATCGAGGATATCGATCGACAGGTTGGAGGGACAATGCTGAAAGGGGCATGGGGCCTGGTAAAGGAGTCGATTTCGTCGTGGACAGCCGACTATGCGCCGAGCATGGGCGCAGCCCTCGCCTACTACACGCTATTCTCGATCGCGCCGCTTTTGATCATCGTCATCGCCGTAGCCGGTTTTTTCCTCGGCGCGGAAGCCGCGCGGGGCGAGATTCTCGATCAGATTCGCGGTTTGATCGGCGATGAGGGTGCTATCGCCATCCAGGGCCTGCTGAAGAGCGCAAGCGAACCGAAACAGGGTTTGATCGCCGGTGCCGTGGGCATGCTCACACTGATTGTCGGCGCGACCGGGGCATTCGCGGAGCTGCAGAGCGATCTCGACAGAATCTGGCGCTCTCCTGTGGAGAAAACCCGAAGCGGCATCTGGACGATGCTGCGAAAGCGCATGCTGTCGTTCGGCATGGTGCTGGCGATCGCTTTCCTGCTGCTGGTGTCGCTGGTCGTCAGCGCCGGCTTGTCGGCGTTCGAAGCCTGGTCGACGGCATTGGCGCCCGGTCTGGGAGTGCTGCTTACGGCCACCAATCTTTGCGTCAGCTTCGCTATCGTCACAGGCTTGTTCGCGCTGATGTACAAAATGCTGCCGAGCACAAACATTCAATGGCGCGATGTCTGGGTCGGCGCCGCGGTCACCGCGTTGCTGTTCACCATCGGCAAGTTCCTGATCGGGCTATACCTCGGCAAAGCCGGCGTCGGCTCCGCGTTTGGCGCGGCCGGATCGCTCGTCGTCCTTATCGTCTGGGTCTATTACTCAGCGCAAATCTTTTTGCTCGGTGCTGAATTTACCTGGGTTTATGCGCATCGGCACGGCTCCAGGACAGCTCAATCCATAGCGGCGGAAACGCCTGAATCGTCTGCTCAGGCGCTCTGAAAAGCGCCTCTACGGCGAAGTAGCCGGCTATTTCGGCGCATCTTTTTGCCGGGGATTCCTGCGCGGGTCGCGTTGCGAAGATTTGGCGCCGGGCGCCCCGGGTAACACCGTCGCGGCGTGCAGCGGCGCGACGTAGAAACGACTGCGTTGCGCCAGAAAAGAAACCCCGCTGTCTCGGCGTCGCTTATTAGGGTTGAACATAAAAGGAGATTCCTTGCTGCGATGCAGTAAGGCTATCTTAGCTGCGGCTGAGAATTTGTCAATGAATATTGATGCATTGCAACATGCACCAACTAGTCGCGGGAGACGCATTACGGTTGGCGTAGCGGAAAACCAAATGAAATCCTGAAGCTACCCGGATTCGGTGTCACTGCATCCGGGCTACGCTCACTGCTATAGTTTTAGCCAAATGCCCTGCAAAACGACTGCGCCAGTCGGAAGACCGGTGCGCGAGCCGCCTTCCGGTTCGACGCTTACCGCAATGGCTTTGGCATCGCGCAGTGCGCGCTGAGCGGGCGCCGACAGTTTTATCGATTGACTGAGCTCGCCCGACACCAGGCCCAGCGAAACAGGCGGCGCATCCTTGGTGGCCGGGATGGCCCACAGCTCCAGCGCTGTTCCGCCGGCCGGAACTGCGGGCGTGAGCAACTTGACTTTGACGGTGCCAGGCTTGCCCGCCTGCGATGACAGCAGCATGATCGGCGTCGCTTTCTC
>JBGTFJ010000243.1:0-2711 GCA_041747355.1 Burkholderiales bacterium | reverse complement strand
TTGCCAGATGTCAGCGGCGCGCTTGCGATCGTCCGGGTGCAGCGCCTCGATCCAGCCGGAGCCTTTGTATTGTGGCGGCGTTTGGCCGGTGAATTCCTGCCACGACGGCACGTCGTCGACGATCTCGCCATTCGCCGCGGCGCGCCAGACGATCGAGGACGTCACCGAGACGAGCGAGCGATAGCGCGCCTCGCTGGCGAAAATTGCCTGCTCGGCGCTTTCGCGTTCGATCTTTTTCTGGGTAATCAGGGTGCGGCGCAACTCGAGCTGCGTCATGACCTGGCGCGCCAGCGCCTCGAGCGCCTCCTTCTGTTCCCGGCTTAGCTTGCGTGGCCGGTAGTCGAGGATGCACACAGTGCCGAGCGCGTGATCATCGCCGGTGCGCAGCGGCGCTGCCGCGTAGAAACGAAGATGCGGCTTGCCGGCAACCCGAGGATGCGCCGAAAAGCGCGGATCCCTGGCGAGATCGGGGAAGATCGCGAGCCCCGTCTGCAGAATCGCGTGGGCGCAGATCGATTCCTCGCGCGGCGATTCGTAAAGACGAACGCCGATCTCCGATTTCATCCATTGCCGCCTCTCATCGATGAAGGTGATGCGCGCAATCGGAACGCGGCAGATGTGAGCGGCCAGCCGTGCGATATCGTCGAACGCCGGCTCGCTCGGCGTATCCAGGATCGCATAGCGGCGCAGTGCGGTGAGGCGTCCCGCTTCATCAGCGGGTCGCGGCGGCGTGCGCGGGTTTTGCGGGCTGATGATATCGGACATTGCTCGAATCAGAGGAAGTGACTTGCCTTTTGCCGCGGGCCGCGCACGGGGACGCAAAGCCGGAATTATAGAACGTTGCGGCGCAGGCCGGGATTATGCTGGCCTTTCGCGAATCCGCGGGGCTGGAGAATGCGCGGTAAAACCGCGGCGCGACTCATTCGCCACGATCGCTGTTACCGTCGGGTGGGTCGGATCGCTGCACGCTGAGCAGCTCGTCAAGCAATGCGCGCAGCGTCGCCGGCCGCACCGGCTTGTGCATCAGGCGGCAACCGGCGGCCGTTGCCTGTTGTCCGAGCAGTGGCGCGGTATCGCCGCTGATCAGGATGCAGGGTGTAACCGCGCTTGCGTACTTTTCGCGCAAGCGCGTCACGAGCTGCAGACCGTTTTCTTCACCATGCAGGCGATAATCGCAGATCAGGGCGTCGGGCTCACGCAGGTTTTGGAGCTGCGCTTCAGCTTCGTCACCCGATCCGGCGACGACCACCTGGTAGCCCCACGCCGTGAGGAGTCCCTGCATGCCGGCCAGCACCAATGCCTGGTCATCGATCACGGCGATCAGCGTGCTGCTCAAATCTTCGTTGCGTGCCGGCGAGTCCACTACCAGTCGCGGACTCACGGCTGCTGGCGGTGGCGAAACGCGCGGCACATCGACAGTGAAGCGCGAGCCGAAGCCAACGCGGGATACGAGCGTGATGCGATGATGCAGCAATTGCGCAAGGCGCTCGACAATGGCCAGCCCCAGACCCAGACCTTTGTCGCGGTCGCCTCCGGCGTTGTCGAGCTGAACGAATTCCCGAAAGATGTCTTTCTGCCGCGCTTCCGGTATGCCGCTGCCGCTATCCCAGATCTGGATACACAGCGATTTGCGTCTGCGCCGGCAGCCGACCACGATGCCGCCTTTGGACGTGTAGCGCAAGGCGTTCGAAAGCAGATTCTGCAGAATGCGCTCTAGCGGCACGGGATCGCTGCGCACCCACGCATTACAAGGCGCGACGCGGAGCTCCAGCCCCTTTTCGCGCGCGCGCCCCATGAAATCTTCTTTCAGCCGGGCGAATAGCGGGGCGATCGGAAAATCGCAAAGCACTGGCTCGACAACGCCGGCATCGAGCCGTGAGAGGTCGAGCAAGCCATCGAGCAAGTCTTCCATCGCGTCGACCGATGCGTCGATGCGGGCAACCAGCTCCCGATTTTTGTCCGAGCGCACTTTATCGCGCAGTTCGGCGACGAACAAGGCGAGCGCATGCAGCGGCTGCCGCAGATCGTGGCTGGCAACCGCAAGGAACCGCGATTTCGACTGATTGGCGCGCTCAGCTTCCCTGGTGCGCGCGGCCAGTTCGACGGTCGCCGCGGTGATCCGGTCCTGAAGGTTGTCGCGTGCGGATTTGAGCGCGACCGCCATGTCGTTTACCCCTGTTTCAAGTGCGCCAAGACCGCCGCTGGAATCCGGCCGGACTCGCGCATCGAGATTGCCGCCGCCGATCTTCTCTACGGTTTCCGTCAGGAGCGAGATCGGATGGGTGATGCCGCGGCTGATGCGTATCGCGGCGAACACCGTCGCGAGCAGCACGCCCAGCGTAATCAGCAGGCTGTGCAGAAGCACGCGTGTCTTGCGTGCAATCAGCTCGTCGCGCGCGATTTCGACATGGATCGAACCAATAACGGCGGGCTCGGCCGGTTTGGCGGCGCGGGTGCTGCTCGCTTCGAAAAAATCTTCCAGCGCAATCTGGTTTTGCAGTATCGGCGTCTTGAACACCAGGACCCGACCCTGTTCGAAACTGGCCGTGATCGTCTCGCGATCCTGCGAGGGCAATGCCGGGTCGAGCGATTCGCCGCTTTGCGCCAGGACTGCGCCCAGCCGATCGCGGATGGTCACCGCTTTGACGTCGGCTTCCTGGAGCGCCGAATCGGCAAGGCGCTGCAATACCGCGCGGTTGCCCGCGAACACG
>JBGTFJ010000242.1:0-2695 GCA_041747355.1 Burkholderiales bacterium | reverse complement strand
CGCGTCAGGAGCGCATTGCCGTAGTGACCCTGGTGGCGCAGGATGGTCGAGCCGGCAATCGCCTGCATGCCGGTTTCCGAAGCCAGATAATCGAGCTGCATCGAATCGGCGTGCGGGCCCGGTCTGGAATTGACTTCCTGCAGCGCCACGGCGTCGCAATCGAGTTCATTTATTACCTTGACGACGCGTTGCGGCTTGCAGCGGCGATCGAGGCCGATGCAGCCATGAATGTTGTACGACGCGATCACGAAGCGCTCGTCGTCAAGTGTTGTGTCCAGCCCGCAAGCCGCCAACCTAACGGCTCCCCGCCGCGGCAAGCTCCGGCTGCGACTTCAGGAACCATTTTCGGATCAGCAAGATGACGACGACGAATACGATCGCCACACCCGTTACCACGATCCAGTTGACCTTTCCCGAATCGCGCAGCCAGGTTTCGAATTGATCGGCGAAAACCGTTGCCGCCAGCAATCCCGGGAGCAGGCCGATCGCACTGCCGGCAAGGTAATGCCAGAGCTTTACGCGAGCCGCGCCCATGACCATGTTGACGACGATGAAGGGCGCGATCGGAATGACGCGCAGCGCGATCACCGCAAGCAAACCTTTCGCGCGCAGCACTTTGCTGATCCGGTTAAGCTTCGGCCCGGCTACGCGGCGCACGGTGTCGCGGCTCATGCTGCGGCCCATGCCAAACGTGGCAAGCGCGGAGAGCTGGATACCGATGAACGCATAGGCGAAGCCCAGCCACGGGCCGAAAGCGATAACGGCGGCGAGCGTCAGCAGCGGCCGCGGAAACATGATGAAGCTGGCGACCGTATAGGAGCCCATCACCAGCCATGGCGCTGCCGGATGACCGCCGAACTCGCGCGCCCAATCGGTCGCCGCTTCCGCGGTAACGTATTCGGAAAGCGGTGTCCAGCGCCAGATCGCGAACAAGCCGCCGAAGATCAGCGCGGCGATGACAAGCTTCATCAGCAGCGGCGCGGATTTTTTCATATCGATATCGGGCGAAAACTGGGTGATCAACTGCTCGACTATTACCGGCCGCTCGGGATCGCAGATTTCAGCGACGGAAATGACGACATTCGACCATTCGTCGAGATGTTCGAATTCGTCCAGCGTGCGCGGTTTGCCTCGCAACGCCTCAATGGCCTTGATCAGCGAGCCCTCCCGGGCGAGTGTTTTCTCGACTTCATCGGCGGTGGCGCCGAGATGCTCGGCAAGCAAGCGGTTGCGAAAACCGGCGATCGCTTTACTGATCCGGGGCTGGCCATGCGCCTCTATGGCAAGATCGCATTCGGTGTCGAAACCCATCGACCGATTGTTCAGATTGGCTGATCCGATGCGCAGGATCTCGTCGTCGATCGCGACCATCTTGGAGTGGACATTGATGCAACTCTCGCCGAGATCGGGCGCGACCGGGTAATAGGCGCGCAGCCGCCTGTTCTTGTCGGAGACGTGTAACCGCTTCAATAACTGCGTTCGCAGCGCGCCCATGGTCGGACCCTCGAGCCAGCCATCGGATGCCAGACGAATCACGAGCACGATGTCGGGGCAGTCGTCTTCCTGCAGCCGCGCCGCCAGCGCATCGCCGATGCGAAACGAGGTGAAATACTGGTTTTCGATGTAGATCATGCGCCGGGCGGCCGCGATCATGTCGAGATACATGGCCTCGACCTCGCGCACTTCGCGGCGATCCGCATAGGCCGGAATCGTGCGCGCGATGGCGACGCCGGCATTTTCCACATCGACCCTGATTTCCTTCGGCCACGCGAAGCTCACGACGCCGTGCGGCCGCAGTTCTTTCTTTGTCGCCCAGCGCCAGCGCTGCCGGGCTATTTCGGCGAGCGCGCGCGCAGCTTCGCCGTCGACGGCCATCATCAGATCGTGAAATGGCGGATACGGCTTGCCGTCGGTCATCCGCCCCGGATGATGGGCCAGATGCTCGGAGGTGTCCCACCGTCCGCACGTCAGATCGAGACCGCCGGCGAACGCAATCGCGTCGTCGATCACGACGATTTTTTGATGCTGCGAGCCGGCCACCGGAAAATGGTTATCGAAGCGGAAATGGATGCGGCGCCGGTGATGCCAGGGCAGGCCGAACAGCGGCGCGATCTCGCGGTCGCTACCGTAGATCATCGGAAAATCCCACGCCAGAATGAAAATCTGCAGCCGGCGCTGTCGCTTGATCAGCGCATTCAGGAAATCGCCGAGCTGCGCCGGCCATTCGCGCTTTTTGTCGTCGCACCAGAGTCGGGTCTGACTGTTGAAATCCCAGCCGACGATGAGGATCGATTTGGTTGCCCGGCTGGCGGCGGCTGCGAATGCGTCGAAGTAATCGGCGCCGTCGACGATAAAGCTGACGTGATCGGCGTGCGTTTTGCGCCAGCAGTTCTTGCCAGGTATCAGTACGCTGGTTGTCATTTTGTCATTGACCGGCACGAATAGCATGGGCGGCAATATGGAAAAGAAGCGAAGGAAACAGTCAGGTATTGAAGACGACACTAGATTCCCGCTGGCGCGGGAATGACAACTTAATCAGGGGTTCCCAATCGCCGTCATTCCCGCGCAAGCGGAAAGGTGCATTCACGTTTGAAGTGCAACAGATGGTTACAGAATACTTCCGCCGGTGTCCTGAATCCAAGACACTTCCGCGGTGTGTGATTGTAGGCAGCGATGAGCGCGTCGAGATGAGGGC
>JBGTFJ010000241.1:0-7043 GCA_041747355.1 Burkholderiales bacterium | reverse complement strand
GCGCGGCCGGCGAGAAAGCGCGCGTTGCGCTCGGGCTCGTGCGGCTGGCGAATCACGACGCGCACGTTCTGGTCGCGCATCAGGCGCAGCATGGCGGCCAGATCAGCCGGGCTTGGCGGCACGCCGGGCTTCGGTTCGATGACCGCTGCGAAGTTGAGCCTGAAGCGTCGCGCAAAATAAGCCCATGTGCTGTGATAGGCGATCAGCGGACGCCCGTGCAACGAGTCGAGCTGAGCCGTCCACTCGCGAAGCTTCGCGTCCAGCCGCGTCAGAAAAGCGATGCGATTGGCCTCGTAGAGCTTCTCGTTATCAGGATCGATCCGCGCCAGTGCCTCGAGGATGTTGCCGGTGATGATTTCGGCATTTTTCGGATCGAGCCAGTAGTGCGGGTTGCCGCTGCCGTGCGCATGGCCGTCCGCCGGACCGACCTGCGCGCCGCGGATATCGAGCAGCGCAATGGCATAAGACGCATCGACATGTCCGGGTTGTCCGCGCTGCAAACGTTGCACATCCGGGTGCAGCGAGGCCGCCTGCGCCAGCAAGCGGTCGAACCAGAGATCGAAATCGGCCCCGACCCGAACCACCAGGCGCGCTTCCTGGATGCGCGCAATATGCTGCGGCTTCGGCTGAAATTCTTCCGGGTCCAGCTCGGGCGGCGCCAGATGGGTCACGCTGACGCGATCCCCGCCGACCGCCTCGGTCAGACTGCGCAGATCGGTCGTCGTGGTAATGACAGGCAGCGGCGGCTGCGCCCAGACTGACGCCGACAGCGCCAGCCCGAATGCGATTAGGGCGCAATCCAACAACCGATGCTGGGAGTGGCCTCTCCCCCCTTTAGAAAAGGGGGGCAGGGGGGATTTGACGGCCGTTAAATCCCCCTCAAGCCCCCTTTTACAAAGGGGGAAGTGGCAGGGTGCTATTTTCGCCCCAGTTCTCGCCCGTAATGTTCCGCGCGAATGGTGCTTCAGTTTCCAGACAGAATGAAGCACTGCACGCAAATGCCTCGATCGAAGCGATGGCTACTGCGATGAGCGTTTGGCCGCAGCCTGTTTGACCCAGAGGTTTTTCGGCATCAGGCAGTGCACATTCTTCTCTTCGCTGGAAATCTCGCCGACGCGACAGTCCATCGCCACGCTGGCCAGCGCGTAGGCGTCGAGACGCGCGATTTTCCGGTCGCTCTCCAGCCACTTGATCATGCCGAGCGATGCCGTGTCCATCGCCTTGTTGAGATCTGGGTCCTTGGCATGGCTGACGTAGTACTGCGCGGTCTCCTTGACGGGGCGCTCCATGTCTTCCTTGTCGCGCGCGTTTTTCGGGCTCAGGCAATGGATGCCCTTCTTGATATTGACGACCTGCGAAACGCGGCAATCCGACACCCTGGCCATCAACTTTGTCGCGTCGTCCTCCGGAATCCGGCGTAGTTCGGAAAGCAGCTTGATCGTCTGCGCCCGGGCCTGATCCCAGGCCACGCTGAGGTCCTTGTCGAAGCCCATGGTGATCCAGGATTTCGGCGTCTCGATGCGCGGAAAATCAAGCGGCTTGTCCTTCACGACATCGACGGTGATGTTGAATTCCTTGTAAGCGGTCTCGATCGCGGTCAGGTTCACTTCGCCGTTGCCTTGACCGGCGTGAGAGTCGCCGGTCCACAACAGCGCGCCGCGGACATGCACCGGAACGAACAAGGTCGTGCCCTCGACCATATCGCGAATATCCAGGTTGCCGGCGTATTCTCCCGGCGGCACGCTCGAATAACGCCCGGGCTCTTTGCGGGCGACGCCCAGCGTTCCGGGGAAAGGCCGCAGCGGAATCACGACGCCAGGCAGAAACTCGACGGTCTTCTTCTGCAAGTCGAGATATACATACTTGACCTGGCCGTCCTGATACTCCTTGGGGAATTGGCCGAACAGGCCCGGCACGTTGAAGTTGGTCGCGTAGGCGCGCGGCACGATCTTGTTCAGCCTCACCTTCAGCACATCGCCCGGCTCCGCGCCCTCGACATAGATTGGTCCGGTCAAGGTATGCGGCCCGCGGCCGGGGAAATCGGTGCGCAGCTTCTTGATCTGCTCGATGGTGGTTCCGGGCACGACCTGATTGTGGCTGTGCATCATCGTTTCCAGCATCACGCTATCGCCGGCATCGATGCGCAGCACCGGCGCCTGCGAATTGTCGAACCATCCCCACTGCGTCGTTTCGAGGGTAGCCGGCAGCAAATGCAGCTTCTTGCCGTTGGGCAGCGGGATCGCCTGCAGCGCGGGGTCTGCCGGACCGGGATTCGGATATGCGATCGTTGCTGTCGGCCCCGGCTTATCGGTTGCAGAGCCCGGCGTTTGCGCCGCCGGTGAGGTTTGCGCCGTGCCAGCGGGCGGCTTGCCCGATGGCGTCGGCGCAACGGCTTCGGTTGGAGACGATGGCGAACCCGGCGATTGTTGCGGTGGCGACTGCTCGACCGTGCACGACACGATGAGTAGCGCGAAACCGCCTGCCGCCGCGGCGCGCTTGACTGCACCTTCGATGACGCTTGACATGGTTCCCCCGGAAGGTTTACCCCGGCCGCGCCCGGTTGTGGCGGTCAGCGACGCGAGTGCCGATCACCATGCGTTGCTAATCCGCCCAATCCGGCTGGTGCAGGGTCTAACCTTATTCTAGGCAGCCGCGCAAGCGGCGACAAGCGAAACGCACGACCGACCCGGGATGCTCGATGCCACCGCGGGTTCGTGGTACCTCAGCCCGGCATGCCCGAGGAAATCACAGCGGGCGTGTCGCGCCATCGGCCGGCATCCGTTCGTTTGCGGCATCATGCCTTACCCGAAAAGGCGGTGATGAAATGCGAAGACAAGCGCGAAGATGACTATTGCTGCGATGAGCGCGATTGGGCGGAGTTCGCGCGGCTCGAAGCGATTGCGGCCGGTTGCAATGGCCACGAAAGGAAAGAACGAGGTCTCTACAAAGAAACGCTGAAGCTCTGGTTTTTTAGACTGGCGCCTCCTCCAGTCCTGGTGCGCCGCGCCGAGCAGCGCATACAGGAACATGCCGCCGAAGAACGCACGGTCGATCGCACTGTGATTCACAAAAAGATGGGCGAGACCGAAGATGGCCAAGCCCATAAACGCCGAATGGCGTGTAATGCGCAGCATGCCTTTGGCGCCGGAGCTCGATTTTTCCATGAGCGAAGAAACGGGATTCAGGCGTGAGTAAGCGAGCACCAGCAGCGAAATAGCGAGCAACATCAAAAGTATGGTGACCCACCAGATACCCGGCGCCGTGGCGAGCGCCGCAAGGGGCACCGCCTGCGAGCTTCGATTCCCGAAGTAGGTCGACACAAGAGGGATGAAAGTCGCAAAGGCGACCAGCGAGTAAACCCCCAGGAAAGCTCGTTCACCGAGACGGTTGACCAGCCGGGCGCGAATCGGCGGATGGCTCAGTGCCGTGTGTGTGCCGGCAAACAGCAGCCACCACATCAGGACTGTGATCGCGGGACCCATAAATGCCTTTGTCTCAAACGCGACTCAGCGGCGGCGGAAACGAGTGTAGCCTTGGCAGTAAGCTAACGATGGCTCAATACGTTAATTACGACGCCATTTGGGTCGATAACAAAGAAGCGTCGAACGCCCCAAGGCTCATCGGTTAGCGGGTAAACGATCTCCGATCTCGATGCCTTCCGCTAAAGCCTTGACGTGCATCTCGTCGACGTCAGCCACCTCAATGCTCACACTCGGGTGCGGTGCGCCCGACTCATCAGGGCGAATGACACTGAGTTGCGCCGTTGGATTGGCCGGCGATGCAAAGGTAATGATTTCATCCCTGTCCATCGCAACCTTCAAGCCCAAAAAATCGACATAAAATTCGCGGCATTGCCCGGGATCATCGGTTTCGATATTCGGAACGATTCTCTTGATGGTCATGACGAGTTCCGCATTAAAAGGTGCGCGGCACCTCTCTCTTGTTGTCAGCGATTACCCGTTCTCGATAAAGGTGACTTGATTGGGTGCATGGAAAGCTCGGATCACGCCTTCTGTTGCGAACGGATCGGCAGCGTCCGAATTCGTTCGCCCGTCAAAGCGAAGAGCGCGTTGCACACGGCTGGGGCGACTGGCGGCGTGCCCGGCTCGCCGACGCCGGTCGGCGCTTCCTGCGATGGGACGATATGCACCTCGACCTTCGGCATCTCGCTCATTCGCAAAACGCGATAGTCGTGGAAATTGCTTTGCTCGACGCGACCCTCTTTCAAGGTGATCGCGCCGTCGAGCGCGGCGGCAAGACCGTAGCCGATGCTGCCTTCCATTTGCGCGCGTATGACATCGGGATTGACCGGGACGCCGCAATCGACCGCGCATACCACGCGCTCGACCCGGAACGAGCCGTCGGACTTCATCGCGACTTCGGCGACCTGGGCGACGAAAGTCTTGAACGATTCGTGCACGGCGACTCCGCGCGCCGTGCCTTTCGGCAGCGGCGTTCCCCAATTCGCTTTCTCGGCGGCGAGATTGAGCACACCCAGGTGGCGCGGATGCCCGGCGAGCAGCGCACGGCGAAATTCGACCGGGTCTTTTCCCGCCGCGGCGGCGAGCTCATCCATGAAAGTCTCGGTCGAAAAGCCCGTGTGCGTCGAACCGACCGAACGCCACCATTGCACCGGGACGCCTATCTTCGGCGAATGCAAATCCACTAGCAGGTTCGGAATCGCATAAGGCAGGTTGGTTGCGCCCTCGACCGAAGTGGCGTCGATGCCGTCTTTCACCATGACGGGTTCGAACGGCGAGCCGGCGGCGATGGATTGACCGACGATGCGGTGATGCCAGGCTACCGGGTTGCCGTCGGCATCGAGTCCGGCGCGCAAGGTGTGATAGTAGATCGGCCGGAAATAGCCGGCGCGCATGTCGTCTTCGCGCGTCCACTGCAGCTTGACTGGTGCGCGACCGTCGATCGCCTTGGCGATGTGCGCGGCTTCCTTCACATAATCCGATTGCGGATTGGCGCGCCGGCCGAAGCTGCCGCCGGCATACAGCATATTGATTCTGACCTGCTCGGGTTTCATGCCGACCGCGGCGGCGATGTTGGCCTGGTCCACGGTCTGGAACTGTTCGCCGTTCCACACCTCGCAGCCATCCTTGCCGAGCTTCACCACGCAGTTCATCGGTTCCATTGCCGCGTGCGCGAGATAGGGAAACTCGAACGCCGCTTCAAGCGTTTTCGCGGCGGACGCGAAAGCGGTATCGGCGTCGCCAGTTTGCTTCGCGGTGACTGCCGGCTTCTCCGCGAGCGCTTTGTATTGGGCGAGTATCTCGGCGCTGCCGAGCTTGTTCGCATCGGTATCGTCCCATTGCACGGAAAGCGCGTCGCGCCCCTGCTTGGCGGCCCAGAAGTTGGTCGCCAGCACGGCAACGCCTTCGGGGATTTGCACGACATCGACGACGCCTTTCACCGCCTTCGCCTTGGCAGGATCGAAAGCCTTTACCTTGCCGCCAAACCGCGGCGGATGGGCGACCACCGCGGTCAGCATGCCAGGCAATTTCATATCGATGGTAAAGCGCGCGCTGCCGTTGCACTTGGCTTTGGAATCCTTGCGCGGCATGTGCGTGCCGATGTAGCGGAAGTCTTTTGGGTCTTTCAATTTGACGTCGGACGGAACCGGCATCGCAGCAGCCTTCTCCGCCAGTTGGCCGAAACTGAGCTTGCGCGCGCCGTGCATGACCATGCCGCGCTCGACGGTAATCGCATCCGCGGGCACTTTCCATTGCTCGGCTGCGGCCGCCACCAGCATGCCACGCGCGGTGGCGCCTGCTTTGCGCAACTGGTCGTAGGAATTGGCGATCGCCGAACTGCCTCCGGTGCCCTGCACCGGGCCCCACGCCAGATTGTTGTAAAGCTTGGCATCGGCCGGCGCGCCTTCGACTTTGACCTTGGCCCAATCGGCGTCGAGTTCTTCGGCGACCAGCGTCGCGAGCCCGGTATAGCTGCCCTGGCCCATCTCGACGTGCTTGGCCATTACGGTGACGCTGTTGTCGGCGCCGATGCGCACGAAAGCGTTCGGCGCAAACGAAGCGGCAGCATTGCCAGCCACCTTCCCCGGCCCGCCTTGCGCAAAGCTCGCGGGAAGATAAAAGCTCAGCGTCAATCCGGCGCTCGCCGCGGCGCTGGCTTGCAGAAACTGGCGGCGGCTCAATTGAGTTGTGGTCATGATTTCTTCCTATGTGGGTGCGTCATGCACGATAGAACTTTAGAAAAGATGTTTTCGCGCCTTTCCCCCCTTTTGGAAAAGGGGGGCAGGGGGGATTTGACCGCGCTAATCAGTCCTCCCTTTTTCAAAGGGGAGGCGGAGTGTCCAACTTCCACGCAGTTCGCGCCCTTACAAGATTCTGTTGACATACCCTAAGCAGCGAGGGATTTCGCCGCTTCATGGATCGCGGCGCGGATACGTACGTAAGTCGCGCAGCGACAGATATTCCCTGACATCGCGGCGTCGATGTCGGCATCGCTGGGCCCGGCTTTTTCATTGAGCAGCGCGGTCGCCGACATGATCTGACCGGACTGGCAGTAGCCGCATTGCACGACATCGAGTTTCTCCCATGCCGCTTGCGTGGCCTTGCCCGCTTGTGTGGCGCCGACATTTTCGATGGTGGTGATGCGTTTTCCCGCCGCGGCCGATACCGGCATGCTGCACGAGCGCATCGCCTTGCCGTCGACGTGCACCGTGCACGCGCCGCACTGGGCGATGCCGCAACCGTACTTGGTGCCGGTCAAGCCGGCACCGTCGCGAATCGCCCACAGCAGTGGCATGTCGGGAGGGACACCGAGGCTATAGGTTTTTCCATTCACGTCGAGCGAAATCATTGCGGCTCCTTTTTACATGAATCATTCAGGGCATTTCGCGCCCGCGTCTGCCCACGCGTGGACGATGCGATCGAATTCGGGTTTCGGAATCGGCGCTGTCTCGCGCGCCCGGCCATCGGCGTCGATTCCCGGCGCCCAGCCCCAGGCGACAAGTTCGTCGCGCGTCATGTGATCGACGATCGCTTTCACGTCTTTGTTGCCGTTCTTGCTCT
>JBGTFJ010000240.1:0-17555 GCA_041747355.1 Burkholderiales bacterium | reverse complement strand
ATATGCGGCTCAGGTGTTCACGCTGCCGGTGGAATGTGAGGCGTATTCGACTTCCTTGCGGCTGACCTTTTTCTTGGGAACCGGATCGGTGCTGCGGTAGAACTGCGCGGCCGCGCCAACGCCGCTGCCGAGTTTGACCTTCATGCCGACATCAGCCATCGCCATCTCCGAACCGGCAATCGCGCCGAGCACCATCAGTTCGTTCAGATCGCCGAGATGGCCGATGCGGAACAGCTTGCCGGCGACTTTCGACAATCCGGCGCCGAGCGCCAGGTTGTAGCGGCGGAACGCGACATCTATGACGTGTGCACCGTTGATGCCTTCCGGCACCATGATGGCGCTGACCGTATCCGAATACCATTTCGGTTCTTTGGCACACAGCTTCAGGCCCCATGCTTCGACTGCGGCGCGCACTCCGCCGGCGAGACGATGATGGCGCGCAAAAATTTCTTCCAGACCTTCCTCGAAAATCACGTTCAGCGCCTCACGCAGACCGTACAGCAACGGCAACGCCGGCGTGTATGGGAAGTAGCCGGTCGCGTTGGCCTTGATCATGTCGCCAAAATCGAAGAACACGCGGCGACATTTGGCCTGCTCGCGCGCAGCCAGTGCTTTTGGACTGGCGCATACGATGCCGAGGCCGGCGGGCAGCATCAGCCCTTTCTGGGAGCCGGCTATCGCGCAGTCGACGCGCCATTCGTCCATGCGGAAATCCAGGCTGCCGATCGAACTGACGCCGTCGACGTAGAGCATGGCCGGATGTTTGGCGTTATCCATGGCGCGGCGCACGGCCGCGATATCGCTGGTCACGCCAGTTGCGGTCTCGTTATGGACAACCATCACGCCCTTGATCTTGTGCCCTTTATCCGCTTTCAAAACCTGTTCGATGCGATCCGGAGGAGCGCCTTCGCCCCATTCGACATCGAGTACTTCGACGTCCAGACCGATGCGTTGCGCGAGATCTATCCACAGGTGGCTGAATTGACCGAAACGCGCCGACAGTACTTTGTCGCCGGGCGACAAGGTGTTGGTCAACGCCGCTTCCCAGCCGCCGGTCCCGGTCGCCGGAAATATGAAAACTTGGCCGCTTTCGGTTTTGAAGACTTTTTTCAGGTCCACGAACAGCGACATGGTCAGTTCCGGGAACTTCGACGAGCGATGGTCTTCCATCGCCACGAACATCGCACGCATGACGCGATCCGGCGTATTGGTCGGACCCGGAACGAACAGAAAATTACGGCCTGGCATGGGGAGTCTCCTGATTAATGAGGCGTCGGCCGACGCCTTGATTCAGCTACTGGTAGTCACGCTTACGCGTAGACGGGAAATTTCTTGCACATCGCCTGGACATCAGTCGCTACGCGCTTCAACGCCGCATCGTCTTCGGGCGCGTCAAATACGTCGGCAATCAGATTCGCCAACTGCTCGGCTTCGATTTCGCCGAAGCCGCGCGTCGTCATTGCCGGCGATCCGATGCGGATTCCGCTGGTTACAAACGGCTTTTCCGGATCATTCGGAATCGCGTTCTTGTTGACAGTGATGTGGGCGCGGCCGAGTGCCGCTTCGGCCGCCTTGCCGGTTATTTTTTTGGGGCGCAGATCAACCAGGAACAAATGCGATTCAGTGCGACCGGACACGATGCGCAGGCCGCGCTCCGTTAGCACTTTGGCGAGCACGCGCGCGTTGGCCAGCACCATTTCCTGGTACTGCTTGAACTCGCGCGTTTTGGCCTCCTTGAAAGCGACCGCCTTGGCGGCAATCACATGGATCAACGGGCCGCCCTGAATACCCGGGAAAATCGTCGAGTTCAGGGCTTTTTCGTGTTCGGGCTTGGCCATGATGATGCCGCCGCGCGGGCCGCGCAGGGTCTTGTGCGTGGTGCTGGTCACGAAATCGGCGATGCCGACCGGGCTCGGATAGACGCCGGCTGCGACCAGTCCGGCGTAGTGCGCCATATCGACGAACAGATACGCGTGGACGGTCTGCGCGATTTCCTGAAACCGCTTCCAGTCGATGACAAGCGAATAGGCTGAGGCACCGGCCACGATCATTTTAGGCTTGTGCTGTTTCGCCAGACGCTCGACCTCGTCGTAATCGATCTCTTCGGTATCGGGATGCAAGCCATAGGTGACGGCATTGAATATCTTGCCGCTAAGATTCACCGAGGCGCCATGTGTCAGATGCCCGCCGTGCGCGAGCGACATACCGAGAATGGTATCGCCCGGTTTCAACACCGAAAAATAGACTGCCTGGTTCGCCTGCGAACCCGAATGCGGCTGCACATTTGCGTAATCGGCATTGAACAGCGATTTCAGGCGATCGATGGCGAGTTGTTCAACGATATCGACGTACTCGCAACCACCGTAATAGCGCTTACCAGGATAACCCTCGGCGTATTTATTGGTCAGCACCGAGCCTTGCGCTTTCAGCACGTTCTGACTGACGTAATTTTCGGATGCGATGAGTTCTATATGGTCTTCCTGGCGGCGATTTTCCTGCTGCATCGCCTGCCAGAGTTCGCTATCGGCTTCCTGCAAGTTCGGAGAGGGAAACATGGCGTTCTCTTTGTGTTATAGAGGAAAAAGGAGACAGACTTAGGCGTGAAATCATATTTCACGACGTAAAATCGAGCCAGTCAGAGTTTCTTATCGTGATTATAAGCGCTAGTTATTCGCCGGGGAACCAGATCAATTTGAACGCCGCGGTCGTAGATCAGTTTTGCATCGACGACCCGCACGAGCGGATTCAATATGTGCGGCTGGGACTTGTCGAGCGCCATCAAATGAATAACAGACAACCCGCGAACAATCAAGTAATCCGAAATCAGGTAGCGATGACATTGCCAGGGCAGGCGCTCTGCGCACATCACAACAAGCGGGGCGTGTTCCGCCGGTACCAGCAGTTCATCGATTGCAGCGACAAAGCCCGGCGATGCCATGTGGTCCGCATAAGCGCGAATGCTGAGATTGTTCAGTCCGGTATTAACCGATTCCGGGTTCGGCTTGCGCAAGCCGCCGAGTTCTTTCCCTTGCCACGCGTATTCGATACCGTTCTCGGCAAGCGCCCTGGTCAAGGGTTCACGCGAGAAGCGCGGGTGGCGGCGCGACATCGGATAAGCGCGAACATCGACGAGCAAGCGAACCGGAGCAAGCAGCGCAATAAATTCTTCCAGCGAACGATTGCCATGATCGGCCGAGTAAACGGTAACAGGCATGCGCTATTCGCTATCGGATGCGTTTCAAGAAACAAGTCAAAACGAAAAACCGGAGTGCCCGGCTTTGCCTGTGACGAATGCAAAACGAAGCAGCCGGAGACCTACGATTCGCTTTTTGCTTTTGCGGCGCTCTCGCTATCCTCGTTCTGTTCAGGCCGGTCCATCAACTCGACCAGCGCCATTTGCGCATTGTCGCCTTGACGCATCCCGAACTTCAAAATGCGCAGGTATCCGCCATTTCTCGCGATGTAGCGCGGGCCGAGCTCATCGAACAGCTTTACCACCATATCGCGGTCGCGCAAGCGATTGAATGCGAGCCGGCGATTAGCCAAACTGGGTTTTTTCCCAAGCGTGATCAGCGGTTCGGCCACCCGCCGCAATTCTTTGGCTTTGGGTAAAGTGGTCTTGATCGCTTCATGGCGCAGCAGCGAATTCGCCATATTGCGAAGCATTGCCAAACGGTGGCTGCTGGTGCGATTTAATTTGCGAAGTCCCAGTCTGTGGCGCATAGCAGTCTCCTAGCTTGGCCGTTCCATACCTGCGGGCGGCCAATTTTCCAGCCGCATGCCCAAGGTCAGACCGCGCGACGCGAGCACTTCCTTGATCTCATTCAGGGATTTGCGGCCCAGATTTGGCGTTTTCAGCAACTCGTTCTCGCTGCGCTGGATCAGGTCGCCGATGTAATAAATATTTTCCGCTTTCAGGCAATTTGCGGAGCGCACCGTCAACTCGAGATCATCGACCGGGCGCAACAGAATTGGATCGACTTGCGGCGCTTTGGGCTGCTCGATCAGGGTAGGTGTTCCCTTTAAATCGGCAAATACCGATAACTGCTCGACGAGCACGCGGGCGGCATAGCGGATCGCCTCTTCGGGCTCGATGACGCCATTGGTTTCGATATCCATCACCAGCTTGTCGAGATCCGTCCGCTGCTCGACCCGGGCGCTCTCCACCGCATAACTGACACGGCGAACCGGGCTGAACGACGCATCCAGCACGATATTGCCGATGCTGCGCGTCTCCTCCCCAAGATTACGAGACGTGCCGGGAAGATAGCCGCGACCATGTTCGACCTTGATTTCCATATCGAGCTTGCCGCCCGCGGTCAGATGAGCGATCACGTGATCGGGATTTACGATCTCGACATCGTGGCCGGCCTGTATATCGCTGGCGGTTACCACACCTTCACCCTGTTTCTTGAGGGCGAGCACGGCCTCGCTGCGATTGTGCAGCTTCAGAACGATACCTTTAAGGTTAAGCAGGATGTCGACGACGTCTTCCTGGACGCCGTCAAGCGTTGAATATTCGTGCAGCACACCGTTGATATTGACTTCGGTCGCAGCAAAACCGGGCATTGACGACAGCAGGATGCGACGCAAGGCGTTACCCAGAGTGTGGCCGTAACCACGCTCGAACGGCTCCATCGTAACCTTGGCATGCCGCGGCGAAAAGTTTTGAACGTCGATAATACGCGGCTTCAGGAAACCACTGGTTTGCATGGCCTGCATCCCCTCAAAAAACGTTGACCCGGCAGCATGCTCTGGCACGCTGCCGGGTTCGATCAAAAAAAGATCGCTTACTTCGAATATAGCTCGACGATCAGCGACTCATTGATCGTGGCAGGTAGATCGGCGCGCTGCGGCTTGGCTTTGAACGTACCTTTCAGGTCGGCGCTGTTGACTTCGATCCATTCCGGAATGCCGCGCTGCACTGCGGATTCGACCGCCGCCTTGATGCGCAATTGCGCCTTCGATTTCTCGGCAACTTCGACGACATCGCCCGGCCGGACCTGGTAGGACGGGATATTGACGCGCTTGCTGTTAACCAGAATACCGTTATGGCGTACGATCTGCCGCGCCTCAGCGCGCGATGCGCCAAATCCCATTCGATATGAGACGGTATCCAGACGGCTCTCGAGAATCTGCAGCAGATTTTCGCCAGTAATGCCGCGGGCGCGATCCGCGGCCTCATAATTGTTGCGGAACTGCCGTTCAAGCAAACCGTAAATGCGGCGGACTTTCTGCTTTTCGCGCAATTGCACGGCATACCCGGACATGCGGCTGTTCTTTTGTCCGTGCTGTCCCGGCGCGTACGTCCGGCGTTCGACCGCACACTTGTCGGTAAAGCACTTCCCGCCTTTCAGAAAAAGCTTTTCGCCTTCACGGCGGCATTTGCGACAGCTTGCGTCGAGGTTCCTGGCCATATTTCCTGATCCGTATAACTGTTATCGGCCGACCTAGATGCGGCGGCGTTTTGGTGGACGGCATCCGTTATGCGGAACCGGCGTCACATCCGAAATGCTGGTAATCTTAAAGCCCGCCGCGTTCAATGCACGTACCGCCGATTCGCGCCCGGGCCCCGGGCCCTTGATTCTGACCTCAAGATTCTTGACGCCGAATTCCTGTGCCACTTTTCCGGCATGCTCAGCCGCCACCTGCGCAGCAAATGGCGTGCTCTTGCGCGAACCCTTGAAGCCGCTGCTGCCCGAAGTTGCCCAGGACAGGGCGTTACCCTGCCGATCGGTAATCGTTACGATCGTGTTATTGAACGATGCGTGTATATAGGCAATACCCTCAGCGACATTCTTTTTTACTTTTTTTCTGACTCGGGTAACAGGTTTGACCATTGCTGTTCTATTCCTTACGTGAGTGCAGGATTTTTAACCGCGGACCTGGAGCAGTCTGGCATCGCCACTGGCTACTGTTTTGATGCGCGAACTGCTTTGCGCGGGCCCTTCCGCGTGCGTGCATTGGTACGAGTGCGCTGGCCGCGCACCGGCAGTCCCCTGCGGTGACGAAGGCCGCGATAACATCCAAGGTCCATCAGGCGCTTGATGCTCATCGACACTTCGCGGCGCAAATCGCCTTCTACCGTGAGCTTGCCGACCAGATCGCGTAATTTATCCATGTCGCCATCGGATAAATCCTTGATCTTTGCGGCTGAACTCACACCGGCAACCGAACAGATCTGGCGCGCCCGGCTGCGCCCTATGCCAAAGATGGCTGTCAATGCGATCTCGGCATGCTGGTGATTCGGAATGTTGACCCCTGCAATACGCGCCATAGGATGTCTCTAGAGAACGGCCTGAAAGCTAACCTGTAATTATAACCTAACCCACCCCGCGATAACACCGGCAGAGGGATCACTATGACATTATCCTTGCCGCTGCTTATGGCGTGGATCCGTGCAAATGACGCGGACGACACGGTTGCGCCGGATGACCTTGCACTTGCGGCAAATCTTCTTGACCGATGCTTGTACTCTCATGACGTGCTCCTTTATGTAGGACTACTTCGCGCGGAAGACAATGCGGGCGCGGCTTAAATCGTATGGCGTCAGCTCCACCGTTACCTTGTCGCCGGGCAATATGCGAATGTAATGCATGCGCATTTTTCCGGAGATATGTCCGAGTACCACATGTCCGTTTTCAAGTTTGACGCGGAAGGTTGCATTTGGCAGGGTTTCGAGTATTTCGCCCTGCATCTGTATGGTTTCTTCCTTAGCCATTAACGGCGCACCCGCGTTGACGTGAACTATGATTCATCAACGCGTCGGGAAGGCGCCGCCCTTGAAGTTCGCCTTTTTCAGCAGACTCTCGTACTGGTGCGACATGATGTAGGCCTGCACCTGCGCCATGAAGTCCATGGTTACGACAACGATGATCAGCAAGCTCGTTCCGCCGAAATAAAACGGTACGTTGTATTTGACGATCAAAAACTCGGGAAGCAGACACACGAACGTTATGTAGATTGCGCCAGCTAGTGTCAGTCTCAGCATGATGCGCTCGATGTAACGCGCGGTTTGCTCGCCCGGTCGTATTCCCGGAACGAAAGCGCCGCTCTTTTTAAGATTTTCGGCAGTATCTTTCGGATTGAACACGAGCGCCGTGTAGAAGAAACAGAAAAAGATAATCGCCGCCGCGTACAGCATGACGTAAATAGGCTGTCCGGGGCTCAAGGTTCCGCCGATATCTCTGAGCCATGTCATGTTTTCGCTGGACCCGAACCAGCCCGCCAGCGTCGCCGGAAACAAAATTATGCTCGACGCGAATATCGGTGGAATAACGCCGGACATGTTCAGCTTCAGCGGCAGATGTGAGCTCTGGCCGCCGTAAATCTTGCGACCGACCTGCCGCTTCGCATAGTTGACCTGGATCTTTCGTTGCCCGCGCTCGACGAAAACGACAAATGCCGTCACCATCGCAGCGCCGACGAACAAGGCGATGACCAGCGGAATCGAAAATGCGCCGGTGCGAGCCAATTCCAGCGTTCCGCCGATAGCCTGAGGCAACCCGGCAGCAATACCGGCAAATATAATCAGCGAAATGCCGTTGCCGATGCCGCGCTCAGTGATTTGTTCACCCAGCCACATCAAGAACATCGTGCCCGTAACCAGGGTTAGCATGGTGACCAGCCGGAACGCGATGCCGGGATCGAGCACCAGTCCACGCTGAGATTCAAGCGCAACAGCAATACCGAAACCCTGGAACACCGCCAGCACGACCGTGCCGTAACGTGTGTATTGCGTAATTTTACGTCGACCGGCTTCGCCTTCTTTTTTCAACTGTTCGAGCTGCGGAGACACCACAGTCATCAACTGCATGATGATGGATGCGGAAATATACGGCATGATGCCGAGCGCGAAAATCGTGAAGCGGGACAGCGCCCCGCCCGAAAACATGTTGAACATGTCGAGGATGCCGCCCTGCTGGCTTTTGAATAGCTCCGCAAGCTGCACGGGATCGATACCGGGCACCGGGATATGCGCACCGATGCGATAAACGACCAGCGCGCCAAGCAAAAACAGCAGACGTTTTTTCAGGTCGCCTAGTTTGCCCGACATGCCCAGAACGGAGGAGTTGGCGGCCACACCTACCCTTCGGCTTTACTACCAGGCGCGTCAACGATCGATCCACCCGCGGCTTCGATCGCTGCGCGCGCGCCTTTGGTGACGAGCACGCCCTCGAGCTTAACCGCCTTGCTGATTCCGCCGGACAATATGACTTTGGCCGAAAGCGCCGATGCGGGAACAACGCCAGCTTGCTTCAGGGCATGAATGTCTATGCTGTCGATCGGCAACTTCATCAGATCGGACAGCCTTACTTCGGCCGTATGAGCACGCGTCAACGAGATGAAGCCGCGTTTCGGCAAACGACGCTGCAATGGCATCTGTCCGCCTTCGAAGCCCACCTTATGAAAGCCTCCCGAACGCGATTTCTGACCCTTGTGTCCGCGCCCTGCCGTCTTGCCCAAACCACTGCCGATGCCACGGCCGACTCGACGCCGTGCCCGCGCACTGCCGCCAGCCGGTTTCAGTTCGTTCAAGCGCATTCTCAGGCCTCCGCTCTGACGAGATAATGAACCTTGTTGATCATGCCGCGCACTTCCGGCGTATCGATCACTTCAACCGTATGGTTCAAGCGGCGCAGGCCCAAGCCGCGGACACAGGCGCGATGCGACGCGATCGTGCCGATGACACTTTTGATCAGCGTGACTTTCAACGTTTTACCGGATGGCGTTGCCATGGTCTAACCTGTTATCTCTTCTATCGTTTTACCGCGCTTGGCGGCGATATCGGAAGGCGTGTTCATGGCGACCAGGCCGTTCAGGGTCGCGCGAACAACGTTGTAGGGATTGGTCGAGCCCAGACATTTCGCCAGAACGTCGTGCATGCCCATCACTTCGAAAATTGCACGCATGGGACCGCCTGCGATGATTCCGGTTCCTTCCGACGCAGGCTGCATATAGACGCTCGCCGCGCCGTGCCGGCCAATGACGGCATGATGCAAGGTGCCATTCTTCAGACTGACCTTGATCATTTTGCGGCGCGCTTCATCCATCGCTTTCTGCACGGCAACCGGCACTTCACGTGCCTTGCCCTTGCCCATGCCAACGCCGCCGTCGCCGTCGCCTACCACCGTCAGCGCTGCGAAACCCAGAATACGGCCGCCTTTTACTACTTTCGTAACGCGATTGATCGCAACCATTTTTTCGCGCAAACCATCACTGCGCTCTTCCTGCTGCTGAAATTTTGCCATTCGTCAGTCCTGGTAAATGGGCGCTAGAATTTAAGCCCGTGTTCGCGCGCGGCTTCCGCCAATGCCTTGACGCGGCCGTGATATTTGAATCCGCCGCGGTCAAAAGCGACCGCTTCAACGCCCTTTTGCTTCGCGCGTTCGGCAATCCGCTTTCCGACTTCTGCTGCCGCTTCTATGCTGCCGCCCTTCGACGAGCGCATGTCGGCCTCGACGCTCGAAGCGCTTGCCAAAACATGTGCCGCCACACCGTCTATCACTTGCGCGTAGATATGATTGTTTGAGCGGTATACGGAAAGCCGCAACGCCTTCAGTTCAGCGATGCGTGCACGCGCTTTTGCTGCGCGACGCTGACGCCCGATAGCTTTATTCATTTCTATTGTCCTTGCTGATACCTGTTATTTTTTCTTCGTCTCTTTCAACGCGACGATTTCATCGGCGTAGCGGACGCCCTTGCCTTTGTATGGCTCCGGCTTGCGGTAAGCGCGTACTTCGGCTGCGGTCTGGCCGACCCGCTGCTTGTCGATGCCCTTGATGACGATTTCGGTCTGACTCGGCGTCTCGATCTTGATTCCTTTCGGGACCTTGTATGCGATGGGATGCGAGAACCCCAGACTCAGGTTCAATGTGTCGCCGCTCGCCTGGGCGCGGTAACCGACCCCGACCAGCGTCAGTTTTTTCACGAAACCGTCGGTAACGCCGCGGACCATATTGGCGGTCAGCGCGCGCAATGTGCCCGACATGGCGATTGCGTGCAGGGATTCCTTGACGACCCTGAAGCGCAAGGTGTCGCCTTCTCGTTCGATCGCAACGTCGGGCCCCAAAGCCTGCTTGAGCACTCCCAGCGGACCCTTCACAGAAATCTCCGATGCCGATGTTGTTACTTCCACCGCACTTGGCACGGTTACCGGACTGTTTGCAACTCTGGACATGGTCTGACCTTTAGCTGAAATCCTTTACGCGACGACGCACAATATTTCACCGCCGATGTTCTGACTGCGCGCCATCGTATCGGTCATAACACCCTTCGATGTTGACACCACCGCGATGCCCAAACCGTTCATGACACGCGGAATTTCCCCCGAGGTCTTGTAGATACGCAGTCCAGGCCGGCTGATCCGCTCGATTTTCTCGATGACGGGCTGCCCGGCATAGTACTTCAGTGCAATTTCGAGCGTCGGCTTGGCGCCATTTTCGCGAACCGCGAAATCCTCGATGTAGCCTTCTTCCTTCAAAACCTTCGCGATTGCAGTTTTCAATCGGCTTGAAGGCATCGCAACCGACACTTTTTCAGCCTGTTGCGCATTACGAATGCGGGTCAGCATATCGGCAATCGGGTCGCTCATACTCATTACGTTTTCTCCTGCCTACCAACTGGCCTTGATAACACCCGGGACTTCGCCGCTCAGCGCAAGCTCGCGCAACTTGTTGCGGCCCAAACCGAAGCGACGATACACGCCGCGAGGCCGGCCGGTCAGCGCGCAGCGATTGCGCAAGCGCACCGGACTGCTATTGCGCGGCAATGTCTGCAATCTCAAACGTGCGGAATAGCGTTCCTCATCGGACAGTTTCGCATTGTCGATCAGGCCAACCAGCTCGGCGCGCTTCGCGGCATATTTCTTCACGGTCGCGCGGCGTTTCTTCTCGCGATTGATCACTGCTGTTTTTGCCATCTAGAAAAGCTCCAGACAAATAGTTCGAACGTTAATTTCTGAACGGGAATTTGAACGAGGCGAGAAGCGCACGCGCTTCTTCGTCATTCCTGGCGCTGGTTGTGATGCTGATATTCATGCCGCGCAACGCATCGATCTTGTCGTATTCGATTTCGGGAAAAATGATCTGCTCTTTGACGCCCATGCTGAAATTACCTCGTCCATCGAACGATTTGCCGGAGATCCCGCGGAAGTCCCGAATGCGGGGAATGGCGATCGTGATAAGCCGGTCAAGAAACTCGTACATCCGCCTGTGGCGCAGCGTAACCATGCAGCCGATCGGGTAGCCGGTACGAATCTTGAAGCCGGCGATCGACTTTTTCGATTTCGTAACCACCGGCTTCTGGCCGGCGATCTTCTGCATATCGCCAACCGCGTTGTCCAGGATCTTTTTGTCGGCAACTGCCTCACCGACCCCCATATTCAGGGTGATTTTCTCGATCCGCGGCACTTCCATGACGGACTTGTAACCGAACCGTTCGGTCAATTCCTTGACGACATTTTCCCGGTAATAATTTTGCAGACGCGACATTTTGATTCCTATACGTCTATAACTTCGCCGTTGGAGCGGAAAACTCGGACCCTGCGTCCGTCCTCCAGCGTCTTGATTCCGACGCGGTCGGCTTTCTGAGTCGCCGGATTGAAAAGTGCGACATTCGAGATGTGGATCGGCATTTCCTGATCGACGATGCCGGCCTGTACGCCCTTCATCGGATTCGGCTTCTGGTGTTTCTTGACCCGATTCGCGCCCTCGACCAGCACGCGCTCGGCTTCGACCATCACGCGCAATACCGTGCCACGTTTGCCTTTGTCTTTGCCGGCGACGACGATCACGTCATCGCCTTTTTTGATCTTGCGCATCGT
This sequence comes from Burkholderiales bacterium, assembly GCA_041747355.1. Classification (GTDB taxonomy): domain Bacteria; phylum Pseudomonadota; class Gammaproteobacteria; order Burkholderiales; family JACMKV01; genus JACMKV01. The sequence goes on along the minus strand of JBGTFJ010000240.1, from coordinate 5,731 downwards.
TTTTCCTCAGAGCACTTCGGGTGCTAACGACACGATTTTCATAAATCGCTCGGTACGCAACTCGCGTGTCACCGGTCCGAAAATGCGCGTGCCGATCGGCTCCAGCTTCACGTTCAGCAAAACCGCCGCATTGCCGTCGAATTTGACCAGCGATCCATCCGGGCGGCGCACGCCTTTCGCGGTCCGTACCACAACTGCATGGTAAATCTCGCCTTTTTTGACGCGGCCGCGAGGCGCCGCATCCTTCACGCTGACCTTGATCACGTCGCCTATCCCGGCATAGCGCCGCTTCGACCCGCCCAACACTTTTATACACATTACGGAACGCGCGCCGGTGTTGTCGGCAACATCCAGAATCGACTGCATCTGTATCATTTCAGAACCCTCGTCTCATTACTTTCGCGACGCCAGTCGCTGCTCTAGATTCCGCCACGCTGATGGTCGGCGATCGCAGTACGATTACTACACGCATGCGAATGCATCAGATCAGCCGCGCCTTTTCGATCAATTTCGTAACGACCCATGTCTTGGTTTTCGCCAGCGGCCGGCATTCTTCGATTACGACCAGATCGCCCGGGTGGTAGTCGTTGTTCTCGTCGTGCGCATGGTATTTTTTGGAGTGATTGATAACCTTGCCATACAGCGGATGCTTGACCGTCCGCTCGATCACCACCGTAACCGTTTTGTTCATTTTGTCGCTGACCACGCGGCCGGTCAGGAAGCGGCCCTTGCTGCTTTCTTTAGCTGTCGTTTCGTTCATGCCTGCGCCTTTTGATGCAAAACGGTACGCGTGCGCGCGATGTCGCGGCGAACCTTGCGTAGCTCGCTATTCTTCGTTAGTTGTTGTGTTGCGATCTGCATGCGCAGGCTGAATTGCGCCTTGAGCAGGGCAGTCAGCTCGGTTTGCAATTCGGCATCGCTTTTCGATCTTAAATCACGAGCCTTCATCATTACCCCAATTGTCTGACGACGAAGGTCGTCTGTATCGGCAGCTTCGCGGCGGCAAGGCGAAATGCAGCGCGCGCGAGCGTTTCGTCGACACCATCCATCTCATACAGAACCTTGCCCGGCTGGATTTCGGCGACGTAGTATTCCGGATTGCCTTTGCCGTTGCCCATGCGGACTTCGGCAGGCTTCTGCGAAATCGGCTTGTCCGGAAAAATGCGAATCCAGATCCGTCCGCCGCGCTTGATATGGCGTGTCATCGCCCGGCGCGCCGCCTCGATCTGGCGCGCTGTCAAACGTCCGCGTCCAATCGCTTTCAAACCGAATTCGCCAAAACTGACCTTGTTGCCGCGCGTCGCAATGCCGGTGTTCCGGCCTTTCTGCTCTTTGCGATATTTTCTTCTAGCTGGTTGCAGCATGCTTTACCCCTGCGCGTCGCGGCTTCCTTTCTGGTTCAGCAGGCAAGGCCGCGGGCTGTTCGTTTTTGCCGAGCACTTCACCGCGGAAAACCCAGACCTTGATGCCGATCACGCCGTACGTTGTTTTCGCTTCGGCCACGCCATAATCGATCTCGGCGCGCAGCGTATGCAGCGGGACGCGGCCTTCGCGATACCATTCCCTGCGGGCGATCTCGATCCCGTTCAGACGGCCCGCGCTCATGATCTTGATACCTTGCGCGCCCAGCCGCATCGCGTTGGTCATCGCGCGCTTCATGGCACGACGAAACATGATGCGCTTTTCAAGCTGCGCGGCGATATTGTCGGCGATCAACTGCGCATCGACTTCCGGCTTTCTGATCTCTTCGATATTGATGTGAACCGGAACGCCCATCAACTTCTGCAACTGCTGTTTCAAGGACTCGATGTCCTCGCCCTTCTTGCCTATGACGACACCGGGCCGCGCGCTGTATATCGTGATGCGAGCGTTTTTCGCCGGCCGCTCGATCACCACCTTGCCGACCGCGGCATGCGCCAGTTTCTTTTTCAGAAACTCGCGGACTTTGATGTCCTCATTGAGCATCCCCGCGAAATTCCGGCTATTGGCGTACCACTTCGAAGTCCAGTTGCGCAGTACCGACAAGCGAAAACCGATTGGATTGATCTTTTGTCCCATGCTTATCCTTAGTCTCCAACCGTCACGAAGATATGACAGGTCGGCTTGACAATACGATTGCCGCGGCCCTTGGCGCGAGCGGTCGAGCGCTTCATGGACGTGCCGCGTTCGACATAGATGGTCGAGACCTTGAGATCGTCGATGTCCGCGCCATCGTTGTGTTCGGCGTTGGCTATCGCCGATTCGAGTACTTTGCGTATGATGACGGCGCCTTTTTTCGGGCTGAACGCCAGCACATTCAAGGCGCGGTCGACTGGCAACCCGCGCACCTGATCAGCGACCAGCCGCCCTTTCTGCGCCGAAAGCCGCACGCCGCGTAAAATTGCTGAGGTTTTAATCATGGGTTTCGATCCAGGGCTCAACCATTCACCGGTTATTTTTTCACCGAGGCTTTTCTGTCGGCCGAATGCCCTTTGAATGTTCGCGTATGCGAAAACTCGCCGAGTTTGTGTCCGACCATATTCTCGGAAATGTATACCGGGATGTGGTGCTTGCCATTGTGTACGGCGATGGTCAGGCCGACAAAATCCGGCATGACCGTCGACCGGCGCGACCACGTCTTGATCGGCCGCTTGTCATTGCTGGCTCTCGCCGTTTCGACCTTTTGTATCAGATGGCCGTCGGCAAACGGGCCTTTTTTAACTGAACGTGGCATATCGGCTCTCTGTTCTGAATCGCTGATCTTTAGCTGGCGGCTAGCTCGCGTAACGACGGCGCACGATCATGTTGCGGGTGCGCTTGTTGCGGCGCGTACGATAGCCTTTCGCAGGCGTACCCCACGGGCTGCACGGATCGCGTCCGGCCGCGGTTTTGCCCTCACCGCCACCGTGTGGGTGATCGATCGGGTTCATCGCGACGCCGCGCACTGTCGGCCGGATACCGCGCCAACGCTGGGCCCCGGCCTTGCCGATCGAACGCAGCGAATTTTCCTCGTTGCCGACCTCGCCTATGGTTGCCCGGCAATCGACATGCACCTTGCGGATCTCTCCGGAGCGCAGGCGCAGTTGCGCGTAGCTGCCCTCGCGAGCCAGCAACTGCACTGAAGCGCCAGCCGCGCGCGCGATCTGCGCGCCTTTACCCGGCAGCATTTCGATGCAATGGATGGTCGTGCCGACGGGTATGTTGCGCAGAGGCAGACAATTGCCTGCCTTGATCGGCGCATCGGCGCCATTGACGATCTGCATACCGGCAGTCATGCCTTTGGCAGCGATCACGTAGCGGCGCTCGCCATCGGCGTAGCACAACAACGCCAGGTTGGCGCTGCGGTTAGGATCGTATTCAAGGCGTTCGACTTTGGCACCGACACCATCTTTATCGCGGCAAAAATCGACGATCCGATAATGCTGCTTGTGGCCGCCGCCCTGATGACGCGTCGTGATATGGCCGTTATTGTTGCGTCCGGCTTTTTTCGACTGCTTCTCGACCAGCGGCGCGTAAGGCGCTCCTTTGTGCAAATCCCGGTTTACGACCTTGACGACCGCGCGGCGGCCCGGAGAAGTCGGTTTGACTTTAACCAGCGCCATTATTTACTCTCCGCTCCGGCAAAATTGATTTCCTGCCCAGGCTTCAGACAAACGTAAGCCTTTTTCCAGTCCCGGCGGCGACCCATGAATTTGCCGAAGCGCTTGTGCTTGCCTTTGACGACTAGCACCTGGACCGCCTCGACCTCGACTTTGAACATCAGTTCGACGGCAGCTTTGATCTCGGGCTTGGTCGCGTCCTGCGTCACACGAAAAACAACTTGGTCATTTTTGTCGGCGACGAACGTGCTCTTCTCGGATACCTGCGGCGCGAGCAGGACCTGCATCAGCCGCTGCGGATTGTGGTTGGCCGTGCTCATGCCAGCAACTCCTCGATTTTGGTCATCGCGCCGCGAGTCATCACCACATGACTGGCACGCACCAGGCTCACGGGATCTGCGCTGCCGGCATCGATAATGCGAATGTGCGGAAGATTACGCGCCGAAAGATACAGGTTGTCATCCAGCTTGTCGGTGATGATCAGCGTACTGACCAGCCCCATATCCTTCAGTTTTTGCGCGAGCCCGCTGGTTTTTGGCGAATCGACGGTCAGTGCTTCGACTACCGACAGACGGCCTTCGCGCGCCAATTGCGAGAAAATCGAACACAGGCCTGCGCGATACATTTTCTTGTTCAGCTTCTGGCTGAAATTTTCGTCAGGACTGTTCGGGAAAATCCGGCCGCCGCCGCGCCATAAAGGGCTGGAAGCCATACCCGCACGAGCCCGGCCGGTGCCCTTCTGCCGCCACGGTTTGCGCGTGCTTTTTGCAACATCGGAACGCCCTTTCTGGGCGCGGTTGCCGCTGCGCGCGTTCGCCATGTACGCGGTGACGACCTGATGCACCAGCGCTTCGTTGTATTCACGGCCGAACAAGGCATCCGACGCCTCGATGCTCGTGTCCGACTTGCCTTGCGCGTCGATCACCTTGAGTTCCATTACTTGCCCGCCTTGGTCGTGGCTTTGGTGATGAGGCGTTTCACCGCAGGGCGAATCACAACATCGCTTCCGGGAAACCCCGGTACCGCGCCTTTCACGAGCAACAAACGCCGATCGTTATCGACGCGCACGATCTCCAGGTTTTGCGCGGTGCGCGTGACATTACCCAAATGGCCAGCCATGCGCTTGCCGGGAAAAACCCGCCCCGGATCCTGCGCCATGCCGATCGAACCGGCCGAATTATGCGAACGCGAGTTGCCGTGGCTCGCCCGATTCGAGGAAAAATGGTGACGCTTGATGGCGCCGGAAAAGCCCTTGCCCTTCGAGGTACCGCGAATATCCACCAACTGCCCGACCTTGAACAAACCAAGGTCCATTTCGTTGCCGACCTTGAGTTCCGCCAGACTGGCGGCGTCGGCGGTGAACTCTTTCAATACGCTGCCGGCTTCGACCCCGGCTTTCGCGAAATGACCCGCCGCGGGTTTGCTAACGCGATTCGCGCGGCGTTTGCCAAAAGCGATCTGCACCGCGGAATAGCCGTCGATCTCGGCTGTCTTCATTTGGACGATGCGATTATTCGAGACATCGAGTACGGTGACAGGAACTGTCGCTCCGTCGTCTTTGTACAGGCGCATCATGCCGACTTTGCGGCCTAGCAATCCCAAACTCATTTGTTTTCCTTAATTGCGTTCCGGTTACGATTGACCGGAAGTTTGCAAACACTAAAGCTTGATTTCCACATCCACTCCGGCAGGAAGATCGAGTTTCATCAACGCATCGACGGTCTTGTCGGTCGGATCGATGATGTCCATCAGCCGCAAGTGCGTGCGAATCTCGAACTGATCGCGCGATGTCTTGTTGACGTGCGGCGAACGCAAAACGTCGAAACGCTCGATGCGCGTCGGCAACGGAACCGGGCCTTTGACGACAGCACCCGTACGCTTTGCGGTTTCGACGATTTCCAGCGCCGACTGATCGATCAGGCGGTAATCGAACGCTTTCAATCGGATACGGATTTTCTGGCTTTGCGGCATGGTTTCGATTTTGTGTCGTAATTGCGAACGGCTACTCAATCACCTTCGCCACCACCCCCGCCCCCACCGTCCTGCCGCCTTCGCGGATGGCGAAGCGCAGGCCTTCTTCCATGGCGATCGGGTTGATCAGTTGCACGGTAACGGAGACGTTGTCGCCGGGCATGACCATCTCGGTGCCTTCG
>JBGTFJ010000239.1:0-2772 GCA_041747355.1 Burkholderiales bacterium | reverse complement strand
GGCGCGCTGAATATCTCAGCTCCAGCAGGAAACTGCAGATCGCCGTTACCCGACGCTGTATTCTCCGTGAGTTTGTTATAGGAAGAACCCTGGAGGAAGATTCCGCCGGCGCGGTTACCGCTTACCGTGTTCTCTCTGAGTTTGTTATCGAAAGATGAATTGAGCCTGATTCCAGCTGTACTGTTGCGTGTCACGTCATTATTAATGACTTTATTGCGGGAAGAATTGCTGAGCAAAATTCCAGCGAGGGCGAATCCTGTGACGTTACAGTTTTTGACGGTAACACCTTTCCTTCCATCGAGAGCGATACCGATTGTAGGAGGGCCTCCCCTGAGAGGTGTTCCTAGGCCACTAAGCCTATGACCGTCGCAGTCCAGGGTGATGGCATCGGCGCCGATAGTGATTCCGTTAACTCCGTTAACAATGCAACTTACATCCCGATCCAGTTTGGTATCCGCGGTGATGGTTTGTCCGCACTGATCGAGTGCTAACGCCGACGCTGGCAAACAGAGCGCCAGCGATGAAACGAGTAACAGACTTGCTTTTCGGTTGTTTTGTAATGGCGACTTGTTCATTTGATTCTCCTTCTATTCTGGTGCTCGGTCTGCGACGTGGGGAGCAGACAGACGCGCATTTTACCATCCAGCACCCCCATATTCCCCGCGCACTTTCCAGCGTATGCCGATGTCCGAATGCCGTCTATAGGACTCAATAACAGGGCTATCGCAGCACCGCTTTGCCAGGCTTTTGCCGTCGCCGCTTGATGCGCGAGAGTTGGGGCAGACACGCACCACTCAGTGCTGCAGCGCAGTTCCTGCTGCAGCGAATCGAGTGCCGCCCCGCCTGCCGCTAACACGCCGATTTCGCGTTAGATGATCGCATGGCAGGCGCAGACGACGCGGCCGCGTTCGGCGAGCCACAATACTACTGAGGTTTACAACGTCCCACTAAGCTGAAGCCGCGATGAATTCCGCGAGCACTGCGTTCCACGCTTCGGCAATATTTTTCCGGTTGTAACCGCCGCCGCCGAAGCCCATGATGCGGCCGTCGGCATAGCGGTCGGTCAGTAAACACAAGCGCCGCGCCGCGTGCGCGTGCGCTGCCTTGCTGTAATTCAGGTGCGCGAGCGGATCGCTTGCCAATGAATCGGCGCCACACTGAAACAGAAAAAATTCGGGCTCGTATCTTGTCAGCAGCGCTTCGGCTTTTTCCCACGCGGCGAAGAATTCCTTATCGCCGGAGCCGGGCCGCAGCGGGATATTCAGCTTGGTGCCTTTGGCTTTGCCCTGCCCGGTTTCTTCGGCGTTGCCCGTTCCTGGATACCGATATTTACCGTCCTCGTGAATGTCCACGACGATCAGATCGGGATCGTCCTGATACGCATAAAAAACGCCGTCGCCGTGATGCACGTCGATATCGATATAGGCAATGCGTTTGATCCGATGCTGCGCGCGAAGGGTTTCGATGACGACGCCGATATCGTTGAACACGCAGAAGCCGGCCGCCGCATCGCGCTGTGCATGGTGCAAGCCGCCGATCGGCTGAAACGTACGCGCACAATCGCGCGCCTGATTCGTCTCGTTCATCATGACGCGCGCCAGCCCCGCAAGCGCAGCGCCGACCACCGCCGCTGCGGCTTCATAAACTCCGGCAAAAGCCGGCGTATCGCCGCCGTCGATGAAGCCGAGGCCGGTATCGGACAGCATCCTGACGCGGTCGAGATAGCGCGGCGTGTGAAAGCGCTCAAGCTCGGCTCGACTGGCTACCCTGCCCTCGCACAGCGATACCTTGCGATCGAGACCCTGACGCAGGGTTTCGCGCCAGAATGCCTGCTGGCGATCGATTCCGAACGGATGGCCGCCCGGGAAGCCGTAGCTGGCGAGCGCATCGCTGACGTAGAGGCAAACCTTGCTCATACCTGGTTTCCGAATGGGTTAGGTCAAACTAGGCGACGCGCACCAGCCTGTCAACTCGGCGCCGCGGCTATCACTTTCGCCTCAGGAACCTCTGATTAGGTCCCACGCGGATCGCGTGTCGACGCGCCGCAGCCGCTGGCGGCTGCGGCGTCCGAGGACCGGCCCGCGAAGACGGGCAAAGCCCAGGCTTCGCTTGTCTTTCCGTGCATCCCGCAAAGGCCCGTCGCGACTCGCGTGGGACTTGATCAGAGGTTCCCTATACTATTCAAATCCCTCGCCGCAACGGCAATAATGTCCGATGATGGGTTAATTCACGCTTTCCAGATTCCTAACCGGCAAGCCGACTACGGGAGGCGTTTCGCGCGCCGACGAATTATGACGCCGATAGAACGCGGCCCGCTCGACGGTGGCAACTATTCCGCGCAGGCAGGCCTGGATTTCTGATGCGCAGGCTTCTGACAGGTCTCGTAAGCTTGTTGCTCGCCGCCGCGACATCGGCGATGGCCGAGCCGCGGAGCGTGCTCGTCGTACTCAGCGAAAACCAGGGCGCTTATCGCGAAGCCGCGGATGCGCTCGTTACTGCTCTGGGGAGTGCCCTTGAAAAAGGCGCGACTGGTGCAAAGGGGCCGGTTCGCGTCGTTCCGCTATCCGCGCTGGCGCGAGAAACCAGGCGGTCGCATCCCGGCTTGATCGTCCCGGTCGGAACGCGCGCCGCCGAGGCGGTCGCGGCACTGGAATTGCCCGTGCCCGTATTGAATACGCTGATCCCGAGCCAGGTTTACGAGAGAATCGTGCGGGCGCGACGTGTGCGGGATCGGCGCGCGTTTTCCGCGGTATTCCTCGACCAGCCGCTGGC
>JBGTFJ010000238.1:0-1881 GCA_041747355.1 Burkholderiales bacterium | reverse complement strand
GTGCTAGCGACGAAATAGGGGACTTGTCGCGCAGCTTTTCGAGCATCATGGAGAAGCTGCATCAATACACCGGTTATCTGGAAAACATGGCGACGCGTTTGTCGCACGAGCTGCGCACGCCGATCGCCGTCGTGCGTTCTTCACTCGACAATCTGAAGCTGCAGCCGCTGCCCGACGAGGCCCGGGTTTACATGGAGCGGGCGCAGGATGGACTCGCCCGGCTCACCAGCATCCTGACCAGCATGAGCGAGGCGACCCGGCTCGAGCAGATACTGCAAAACAGCGAACGCGAAAAATTCGATTTATGCACCGTCGTCGCCGGCTGCGTCGAAGGCTACAAGGCAGCATATGCGCCGCGCGCCATCGAACCGCGCTTGCCGGGGCAAGCGGTGTGGCTGGACGGCGCCCCCGATCTGATCGCGCAATTGCTCGACAAGCTGATCGAAAACGCGATCGATTTCAGCAAAGCAGGCAGCGCCATCGTCGTTGAGCTGGGCCTTGATGCCGACAACGCTTATCTGCGCGTGATCAATCAGGGTCCGCCGCTGCCCGAGGAGATGCAGGAGCGCCTGTTCGAATCGATGGTTTCGATCCGGCCGCATAAAGGCAGCAGTGAGCCGCATCTCGGGCTCGGCCTCTACATCGTTCGCCTGATCGCGGGATTTCACGACGGTCAGGCCTACGCGCAAAACCACCGCGATCCGGCCGGCGTCGCCGTTACGGTCAAACTGCCTCTCGTCGAGGTCGCGGAAAAATCGCGCAACTGGACCGCGCATACGCAGCCCATGATCTGAGGAGTTCCCTGCAGTCTGCAATCACAATTTCTCCGCATACGCGCGCATGCGCTGTCGCGTGTCGTCGTCGGGCAATCGGCCGTAACCGGCGCGCATATTGTCGATCAAGTGCGCACGCTTACTCGTTGCCGGAATCGCGCAAGTCACAGCCGGGTTCGACAGAATGTATTTCAGCGCAAATTGCGCCCAACTCACGCAATCGAAATCAGCCGCCCACGACGGCAGCGATTTGCCTCGCGTTTTCGCGAACCAGTCGGCGCCCTCGAAAGGCCGGTTCACCAGCACCGCGGTTTTATTTGCCGCGGCGATCGGCAGCAGACCTTTTTCAGCTGCGGGCGTCATGATCGAATAATTCAGCTGCACGAAATCGAGCGCCTCGTTTTCGATCAATGCCGCGAGTTCATCGAATGCATCGACGCGGTAGTGAGTAACGCCGAGATAACGTACGCGTCCCGCCTCCTTCCAGCGCCGCAGCGTTTCGAGATGCGTTTGTGCATCGACCAGATTGTGTACCTGCATCAGGTCAATCGGCTGCGCTTGCAGACGCTGCATCGATGCCGTCATTTGCTCGATCCCGGCCCCGCGCCCGCGCGTCCAAACTTTGGTCGCGATAAACAGCTTTTCCCGCACGCCCAGTTTTGCGGCGATATCGCCCGCCACGCTTTCGGACTGGCCGTACATGGGCGAACTGTCGATGACACGCCCGCCGAGTTCGACGAATTGGCTCAGCACCTCTTGCAGCGGAGCCCGCTCCTGGGCGCCAGCGCCGACATCGAAGGTTTGCCAGGTGCCAAGGCCGACCGCCGGCAATTGCTCGCCGCTCCTGGGGATCGGCCGCCGCAGAATGCCGGCGGGCGCAGCGGATGATGTCATTGCAAAAGCAAACGGCGCAAACGCGCACAATTTCAATGCGGCGCGCCTGGAAAACAAAGCTTGTCTCATGATGCTGCTCCAATTTTTGAATGCCGTCGCGACCCTTCGCCGCGGATCCGTCTGCAGGGGCGACGCCCGCGCCCCGGCCGACAGCTAGTTCGCGCTGATAGCGCCCCTTTCCCGCTCCCGGCGCTTCCTGCCCGCCGAGTCCGTG